>NZ_CALPCY010000037.1:0-48450 GCF_943193115.1 Otoolea muris | reverse complement strand
TATATAGATTTATTAGATTGGACGTTGTAACTGTTAACCAGTAGTCATTTTTGACTACACCATTATTATACTAGGAGGCTGGAACGAGACAGGCGGAGGCTTTAGTCGGAACCGGCGTCTATGAGAAGGTCTTTTTGACGAATCCGGACGGAACGCCGGTATATCTGAAGGCAGAACGCCCCTTCCAGTACCCCAAATATAACGCGGACGGAAGTTTGATGAAGCAGGAGGTATTGACCAATGAGGCGGTGAACCGCTTCCGGCAGGTTTCGGCGCGACGCCTGCAGGAGCAGGCGGTGAGGGAGGCGCTTGAACGGGCCGACGGGGGCATGACGGAGGCGGAAAACCTGGAAATGCTGGAGCAGCCTTTTACGCGGGATAAGCTGGCTTTTGTAAAGGGAAAGGCAGAGGCGGCGCTGCGCAGGAACAAAAAGGCGACTCCCGGAAGCCGTCTGGCGGGCGGCGGGATGGATTATTCCAGCATTTACGCCGGCGTATTTGACAGCGGGGTGCGGGAGGGCGAGCCGGATATGTACGGCTTAAGCGGCGTTACCCCGGGAAACCCGGCTGCTTTTACGGTATATGGGGCGCCGGTTCAGAGCGTGGAAGCTTTGAAGATGGGGGATGGCGGGACACGGCTTACCGTCCGGGAGGCGATTCTGTCTGTGCTGCGCTTCTATGACAGCCATCCGTACTATAGCTATGGGGGAATTGATTCCGTGAAGGAGACGGGAAGCGGATTTCAATTTGAGGTATATGCCGGCGTAACGGGAAATCCGGAGAGCTTTATGGCGCTGGGAAGCGACGCAGAGGATGACAGCATCATTTTCCGTGCGGTCCGCTTTCTCCCGCAGGATGTGTCAGAGCCGCCCCGGCTGGTCTATGCGTCCTACTCAAATAACACGGCTTACAGCGCGTTTGGGACTTACGGGTCGTATAAGGAGTACGGGAATCCCCCTTCTGTGCTTGGAAGCGCGGTTCTGATACCGGCGGCCGAAGCGGACGGGACAGGCAGCCTGCACGGAAAAACCGTTGAGGAAAATGTGTACTATGAGCCCGGGGAGGAGGTATATGGACGGGACGGGAAGAGGATCCAGGCGTTTGAATACCGGGAGCGCCTTAAGACGGAGCTTGTGGAAACCGAAGACGTGAGATGGCAGAAGCTTCCCGCCGTGAGGAGGAAGGATGGGAGCTATGTCGTGTCAGTGGAGACGGCCTATACAGATTCGTTCGGCGCATCCCATACGGATGAGGGCGCGTCCCAGACGACGGAATGGAAGATCGCGCTAAAGGAAAAGGAGGCGGTCCTGTCAGCCGGGGAGGCGGCTATGCTGGGCGCAGGTTTTGCACCCGGAAACACGATGGACAGCGCAAGCTATTATCTCCATGTGAAAAAAGCCTTTGTAAAGGCATATCTGGACGCCTCCAATGGGAATCTGACGGGGGAGAACAGTTATCTGCTCCCCGCAGAGCTCGTCTACCCGGGACAGGAGAAGACAAACCAGGACGCCGGGACCAGAAAGAAGCCGGGACATGTATTTGAGCGGGTAATCCGGCAGAGAGTGAAGGTCATAAAGGATATCCAGACCATGCCGGACAGAGGCTATGCCCACAATACCAATGAGGCCGCCGGGCATAAGGACAGCTTCACAGAGGGCCCGGGCGGGAAAACGGGCGCGGGCGCGCTTGCGAATTTCCGGTTTAAGGCGTATTTAAAGTCCAATCTGGAACGGCTTTACCGGAATGATAACGGAGAGATTGTGTGGCTTGACCAAAACGGGGAGGAGACGGATCCCATGGGGGATAAAAACAGGTATCCGGGACAGGATCCGTGTGCGGATGTGCAAAAGCGGTACACAAAAGCGCCGCACCGGGCGGATTCCGTCACGGTTGGATCCGTCAATAACAATACATCCAGTGAAGCGGTATGCGTAAATCCGATCCTGTACCGGATCGGTGAGGACGGGCTGATTGAGGCGCAGCCGCAGACGGGCTATACGAGGCTCCTGGAAAGCGTGCCGCGGGTCATGGAGGACGGAGCGGGAAAAACAAGGACAATTATAGCGTACAATTATGAGAAGTTTTTTGATGCAATGAGGACGGCAAATTTTGACAAATGGGATCAGAAGGGGGCGTCAAGCACGTCGTTTAAGCCGCTGGCCTGGATTTTGGAGCGAATGCAGGGCTTTACGCCGGGCGGACAGGGGAAAACCGGGCCGGAAGAAAAACAGGGCGCCCGGACGGCAGCGGGAAGCGCAGCGCTTCCGGGCGGCGGGGCGGTGCAAAATGAGAGCAATACATCCAAGGAGGCGTTAAAGAACCAGGAGGCCACGGACGCGGTCCGCCAGTTTGCCGTCACATGGTATCTGGACGAGGAGGTGAAAAAGCTGACAGAAAGGAGCGGAGACGGGAGCCGGCAGGCGAAAGGAGGCGCGCAGTCTTATCAGGAGGAGGCGTATGACAAAGCGCTCCGTGAGGCGATCCAAAAGGCGGAGAACTACTTAAAGCCGTTTTTTACCTACGATTTGGACGAGATATATGCCATAGAGTGGGACGGCGAGCCGGACGGGGGAAAGGACGGAGATAAAACCACGCTGTCGGCAGACTCATCCGGTGAAGCGCAGGGGAAAAGCCACTATTACGGAGTGTCAAAATACCTGCCTTACGGGATCTATGTGGCGGTCGAGCAGCAGCCCTGTATAGCAAGGCTCGGAGACTTTTACAATAAGCATTACCGGATCGACCAGCCAAAGGAGATCGCGGTTCCGTCCCTGTATCAAACGGACGGAAACCGGGAGTCGCCGCCGGCCTTTGACCCCTTCTATGAATACGGCAGCCAGGATACGCCGGAGCAGCTTGCGTCAAAATACCTGATCCGGATGAATGAGGAGTGGGCGCAGACGCATACGGATGAAGCGGAACGCTATGTGATCCGCGCACAGGGAAACGACGGGCCGTTTGAAGTTTACAAATACGGGCTGGATGCGGATAAGAGGACGGGACAGGGAGCTGTGTTTGAGGACGGCGGCTCTTATCAGGGCTATACCTTCACGCAGGAGGAGTACGCCCCGTATAAAGCGCTCTATCACACCGATCATCCGGAAAGCGTTTATCACAGCAACGCGGCGGTTGGGGCGTATTACCATTATGCCTCTGTGTCGGAACAGTCCGGGACAGAGGATGGCGTGCTGTACCGGCACGGCCCGGAATCGGACGCCAACAACCCATCTGGTTTTTATTTTAAGGATCAGGTGAAAACGATAACCGGCGCCCTGACCGGGTATGACGGGCAGTATTTTGCGGCGCTGGTTCCCTGGACGGTTACGGAGCCTCCGGGGCCTGACGCATACGATGCTTCTGTTTTTGCCGGATATGCGGATCAGACGTTCAGGAATACCTTTTATGCGTCAAAACTCCGGCTTGAGAAGCTGGATTCAGAGACGGGGGAGGACATCCTGCATGACGGAGCCATATTTACCATTTACAGTGCGAAGCGGGAGGATAAGGAGACAGAGGACGGCCGTGTGAAATTTTATGAAAAGCCGGCTCTTATAACCGGTAGCAGAGAGTTTCTGGAGGCAATGGGGGCTGAGAATATCACGCCCGCGGCCAGGGCGGCGCTTCCGTGGGAGATTCCGTATAATGGGATATATTTCGGAATCGCGCCGGCGGGAACGCCGATCTGCCGGGAACAGGAGCAGGTAGTATTAACAGATGCATACGGAAATCAGACCGGGCAGTTTGAAGCGTTTACGACTGTGCGGGACGGGGAGCTGGGGGAAGGCGTGACAGGAGGGCAGACCGTCGGCTATCTGGAAACGCCGCAGCCGCTCGGGGCGGGATGCTATGTCCTGTGCGAGATCAAGGCTCCGGCAGGCTATGCCCGCAGCCGTCCGGTGGCAGTCGAGATCTATTCGGATGAGGCGGCCTATTACCTGGACGGGAATCCGGATCAGCGCGTGCGTGCGGCGGTTTACCATGAAAGGGTGAGCCGTACGGCAGACAACGGTGAGGAGATCACAGCCCCGGACGGGACGGAATCAAACGGGAATAAACCGCAGGATCGGGGAGACATGGCGCGTGTCTATATCGATAACACGCCGCTGCGCTTAAAGGTTGCAAAGACCAAGCCGGAGGAACAGACAGCCGTCTTTGAGCTGAACGGCCGCCTGGAGGGAAGCATAACGCAGCTAAAGGGAAGATACGGCCTGGAGAATCTGGAGCTGGCATTCAACGATTCGGGGACTTATCTGGGCTATGCCTGGAGGAAGGGCTTTCTGGACGCGCTTAAAAAGAAAAAGGATGCCGGGGAGGATCTTGAACTCCTCTATGAAGAGGGCGTATTTACCGGAAAGGCGCGCCTGACCAGACGCCTAGAGAGCGCGGATGACAAAAACCGCTATCTGCCGGGCGCGCGGATGACCCTATACGACGCGATTGAGATAAAGGAAAGCGGAGATAAGGAGGATTACAGGTTCACGGGTGTGAATATTGAACGTGATGCGTTCGGAAATGTGAAGCGGATGTATGTCCAGAAGGGATATGCGGGAACCGCGGTGAAGTACCTGCTGGATAAATCAGCGGATGCCAGCGCGGATCCGGAAGATTTGAAGCGCTATTCCTATTCGGATCAGGAGGACGACCGGGGAGAGGGAACCTGGATCTATAAGACCGTGGAACGGGAGGATACGGATATTCTCTTCTATGATCTGGGGAATCTGTCCGTTCTGGAGGAGATAAATGGCGCGTACTATGGGCGTGACGCATACGGAAACCGGGTTCAGGCAAAGGCAGGCATGGCGCTGTTTGCATGGAAAAACGGCGCCCCGTTCCTTGAAATCACCTGCCCGGACTGGGAAGGACTCCTCTACAGCAAGGCGGATCGCGCCTTTACAGAGGTTCCGGAGGGGACGAGGATGTACCATCTGGACGCGGATAAAAACAGGGACAGCCTGGTCGAGCCCTATACGGGCATGGCTTATGTGGAGGATGAGGAAGGAAGGGTTCTGGTCTGGCCGGTCCGGATTTCGAGGGATCCGTATGGAAATGTGATCGTAAGGGAGAAGATAAAGACCGGCCGTCTGGCCTCAATATTTTCTGATACAGAGAACGAATATACGATTGGGACCTACCGGAACGGGAAGCTGGAAAAGTCGCTTTCCCCGGCCTTAAATGAACACGGGCAGCCGGTTTATTACCAAAAATCGCAGAAAATCTATAAAAAAGGAGAGGCGGTTTATGACCGGGACAGGGATTTTGTCCGCTATAAATATGACGATCGCTTAAGAAGGTATAATACAAACGCCTGGGAGATTCAGACCAGCGGGGAGCTTGCTGATATCGGCCCGGATCCTGAGTCAGACCGGGATGATAAGCCGCTGTTTCACAGGCGGGGAGAAGGGTATATCATGGAAAACACCTGGATCACCGGGGAGGCGGCGCCAAACGATCCCTTTTCCCACGCCATGACGCCGGGACAGGCGGATGTATTAAAACGGGTTCCGGCCGGCAGTTATATCATGGAAGAGCTTGTGCCTCCGGCCGGATATGTGAAGACCATGCCTGTCGGATTGACCGTGGGGGAAGACGGAACGGCAGCGCCGATCGCGAGGGCGGTGGACTGGCCGATCAGCGCCTATATAGAAAAGGTGGACGCGCCTGAGAACTTTAAAATAACGGTTCTGGACCGGGATGGGCTGTTTGATGAGACAGAGATCCGGCAGGAGGGAAAGGCCGGCTATTCTTTCCGGAGTGTGAAGGGCGCAGAGCTCGCCCTGTTCCGGGCAAGGCGCGTTCCGTCAGACCAGCTTTCGTCCCATCCCTTTGGCTATTATCTGGAAAAAATGGAGGATACGCCTGCACAGTGGGACGTCCTGGACGGAGAGAACGGGATCCATACCTATACGGCGCAGTGGACGGCGGGAGATACGCCGGCTTACCTGGAGGCGGTTCCTAAGGGAGACTATATTCTGGAAGAGATCCACACGCCGCCGGGCTATATTCCGGCGTCGAAGTGGGTGTCCATAAGCGGGACGCGCGGGCTCCATCACATCGCGCTCCCCAACGACCATACCAAGCTGGAGATACTCAAATATGAAGAGAAGGAGGGAGAGAAACAGGCGCTTCCCGCAGCGGCCGGGGCCGTGCTCTCGCTTTATGAGGCGGAGACGGACAGCGGCGGGATTGTCACAGAGAATGGGGTTCCCAGGTACAAAAAGGACGTCCGGATCGATACCTGGACGGCGGATGACTGCCTGGAATACACAGAGACGATTGAAGTGTCCGATTATGAGGAAAATCCGGAGAAATCCATTTTTGCCCGTGTGTTCGGACCGCGAAAGGAGGAGACAAAGAGCGGTTTTACCCACAATTTTGAGTCCCTGTACGCAGAATATGGCCCTTCCTTTCAGGAGGTGGGCTGGAAGGCGGCCAGAAAGGCTGTCCGTGTGTCCGAAAGCCCTCTTGTCTATACACTGGACGGAGGTAAAAGGGCCGTATACCGGGATGGGGCGTTCACCTTTGACGCGGATGTCTGCCAGGAAGACAGGGACGCCTTTTTAAGACAGTACCAGAAGAATCCGGGCGCAGGGGAGCTTCGCTGGCTGTCCGCGCGGAGCGCGCGGCTGACAGACGCCGAGGCCACGGTTGGCGAAGAATCGGTGCGCCAGATGTGGGAGACGGAGAGTGGAAAACAGATTTTGATCCATATCAGCCGCGGCTTAAACGCAGAGGGAAAGTGTGGATACAATTTTGACTACAAGTTCAATTATCAGACGCTTACATACAGGAAAAGCCCGTACGCGGTCAGCTATGACACGGCGCAGGGACGGCGCCGGATCGATTATCTGGCCAGCGGCACGCCGTACGTGCTGGTAGAGGAAAAGACGCCGCCCGGCTATGAAACGGCGCCGCCCAGGGTCGTGGAGGTTGCGCAGACGGAACAGATCCAGCTTTACGGTATGGAAAACAGGAAGCAGGGGGTCGAAATAGTAAAGACCGATGAAGCGGGCGTTTCGCTGGCCGGCGCCAGGCTTGCGCTCTATAAAGCCGATCCGGACGGCGGCTTTTGCGAGGACGGGGCGTATCTGGCCGCTTCGTGGGTGTCGGGGGAAGACGGCGTTTATACAGAGGACGATCGCAAGTCGGGAAGAATCCCGGAAAAGCAGTCCGTGGGAAGCCTGCGCCCGCACCGGCTGGAAGGGCTGGAGGACGGAATCTATTATCTGGCCGAGCAGGAGGCCCCGGACGGATACAAAGGCTTTGAACCGCAGCGGCTGGCGCTTTCAGGAGGGCGGTTTGAACAGGGGAAGGCGGTGTTTCAGGCGGTCAACGAGAAAAAGAAGGGAGTGGTGGAAATTGTCAAGACAGACGCGGCGGATTCCGGGCTGACGCTTGCGGAGGCGGTGTTCGAGCTTAAAAATCTCGACACAGGAGAGCATATTCTGATGGCGACAGGCGAAAGCGGAACCGCGCGCAGCGGGGAGCTGGAAACCGGGAGAACAGTGGGCGGGGTGTGGAAACCGTACCGTTTTTCGGTGAAAGAGGTAATTCCCCCGCCGCGCTACGCCCGGGCGGTAACGGAATATTCGTTTACCTTTTCAGACGATCCGGATCAGAAGCTTTTGCTGTACCGGCTGGAGGCGTCAAATGAGCCGACGCGGATCGAGATAGCCAAAACGGATTTCAAAAGCGGGCATCTGGTGAAAGGCGCCGTGCTGGCAATCTATGAGACAAAGGAAGAAAACGGGAATTATACAGAGGACGGGCCTCCTGTTGAGACGTGGATTTCCGGCGGAGGAAGCCATCTCGTCGCAGGCGTGCTCTCGGCGGGCGGGGTGTATCTCCTGAAGGAGCTGAAAGCGCCAAAAGGGTATGCGCTGGCAGAACCGGTTCTATTTTCCATATCTGACGATGGGAGGCGGGTTTCCGGCATTTCCACAGGTACGGGAAGCGTGCGCTTTACAGCGTCCTCCGATTTCCCGGACGCGATTGAGAGGCTGGATATCTGGGGAAGAAGGGCGGCTGGCACAAGGCGGATTCTCACAGATTTGGAGAGCGGCGGGCAGTATGAGCTGACATACGGGCAAAGCCTGCCCGTCCGCCCGCGGGAGGATGAACATGGTCCAGACGGGAAAGGAGGGACAAAGGACAGAGGGCGGCAGGAGCAGACAAAGCAGGGAGAAGAGCCGGATGTTTTAGAAGTATGGGAAGGGAGGCTTTATGAAGAAACGGAGCTGACCTTCTACACAAATGGTTCGGAGCAGACGACGGAGCGCCGCATATTCCGCATGAAGCGCGGCGCAGACGGGCTCTATACGCCGGGATGGCGTCTGGCGGATGAGACGCTTCTTGCCATCAAAGATGAAAACGGCGGGGCGCTGGCGTCGTGGCGCGTGGAAAATACGCCGGGAGAGGGCTATCAGAAGACGCTATATAATCCGGAATATGAAGAAAAAAGGGGGATAGAGGTTTTCAGCGCAAACGGAAAAGGCGGCGCGGCCATTCTTTCCGGCAGCGTGATACGCTATGAAGCGACATGCAAAAATACAGAAAAGGAGGAGAAGGGGTATACGGCCCTTGTACGGCTGGGCAACGGCCTTGAGTGGATGCCTGCGAATTCGTCGGCGGCATGGAACATGAAGGGACAACCGGGCGTTTTGGAGGCTGAAACAGGCATTTTGAAGCCCGGTGAGGAATGCAGGCTCGTTCTCACAGCAGCGGCGCGGCCGGAGGCGGAGGGTGTGATCCGGTGTGCGCTGGAGCTGGAGGGTGAAGTATATGAAGCCGTAAACCCCATTGGGGAGGCCGGAAGCCTGACGCTTGTAAACCGTGTGACAGGCACAGGGGCCGGGAGCGTAACGGGGCGCTTTTCGTATCGGATCCATCTGCGCGGTTCGTCCGGGGAGGATTTTACAGGGCTTGTTCCCTTTAAGGGAAGCCTTACCGGAAGGATTCGGAGCGGGGATGTGGTTTCCCTGGCGGCGGGGGAGGCGGTTACGTTTACCGGCCTGCCGTGGGGAACACGTTATCAGATCGAGGAGACTGAGGAAACCAGGCGGGAGACAGAAGCGGCCATGCACGCGAAAAACAGCCGGAATACAGAGGGAACAACCGGGAAGAATCCGGAAAGCGCTGTATTTTTCTACGAAAAACGCGATGGAAGCAGGCGGGAGCTGTTTACAAAAGACGGGACGTACATCCTGACAGAGCATACAGGGTATTCAGACGGAACGTTTGCCCTGACCGGACGCCGCTCCTTTGGGTTTAATGGGGAGGCGGCTCCGGTATGGTTTGACATGACGGATGCGCCTGTGGAAATTTTGGCCGGGAAAACGGATTTCGAGACGGGAAAGGGTGTTTCCGGAGCTAAGATGGAGCTGCTGGCGCAGGACGGGACACTTTTGGAGGAATGGGTTTCCGACGGTTTTGTTCACCAGGTTGAAGCTGTTTTAAGTCCGGGTGAATCCGCGGTTCTCAGAGAGCGTGAAGCGCCTCCCGGCTACGGCCGGGCAGAGGATATCGCGTTTACAGCGCCAGAGGAAGGCGGCGCTCTGCGAATCCAGATGGAGGATCAGCCAGTCCGGGTGATTGTCAGGAAGACAGAGCCCGGGGAGAAAGAAGGAGAGACGGACGATCTGGCCGGGGCGCAGCTTACGATCTGCACTCCGGACGGAACCGTCGTGGAGCAGTGGGTTTCGGACGGGACGCCGCATCTGGTTCAGGCCGCGCTTTTGGCCGGAGCTGCTTACCGTCTGGAGGAAAGGATGCCCATGGCCGGGTACGCCATGGCCGGGCCGATTCTCTTTACCGTTCCGGAAAAAGGCGGGGAAATCGTTTTGGAGCTTGTCAATACGCCTACAAGAGTGACGATACGGAAATTAGCGGTTGAGAGCGACGGGACAACGCCGATCGGCCCTCTTCCCGGGGCGGCGCTGCGGATCGAGACAGAGGACGGCCAGGAGGTATGCCGCTTTACAACGGATGAGAGCGGTTCCAGAGAATTTACGGGGGTATTGGAGGCAGGCGCTTCCTACCGTCTGGCAGAGGAGTCCGCGCCTGCCGGATATGAGATGTCCGATCCGGTTACCTTTACGGTTCCGGAAAATGGGCAGGGCATTACCGTTCTGATGTACGATGAAAAGACGCCGCCCCAGAAGCCCGGGAGGCCGGAGCGGCCTGGCCGCCCGCAGACGCCGAAAAAGCCGGATATACCGGTCGAGGGGACGCTGACGCTTTACTATGACGAAACCATAGAAGGAAAGGGGGATATCTGGCTGAGAGCCGAAACGATTCCCCCGCTTCCGAAAACCGGGGAGGGAGAGGGACAGGGGAAAGCTCCTCTGCCGATACCGGAAGGCTTCCTGATAACCGGCCTGGCAGCGGCCGCGCTGCTGCTTCTGATTTTGTATACAAGACGGGCTTCAGACAGAAAAGGGGAGCGGGAGAGAAACATAAGGCGCTAAATTTGTTACACAGCACGAAGAAATTATGATTTTCGCGGGCAGATGGCCGGATGAGCATCTTCGTATGCACATCTGGCGGCTGCCGCGAAGGAAAGCGGGGTATGTCATTTATGATAAAAAGAACAAGCAGAATCAGCCGTTTCAGGATGAACCGCTGCATCAGGGCCTCCGCCCTGACCGTTTTTGCAGCCGGATTCAGCTTTCTGGGGAGTATGCCAGCGGCAGCGGCGCAGATACGGGAGATTAAGATACGTCTGGAGGCGGAGTCCTTTGAGGAGGACGGATGGCCGCTGGTGGAGGCATACTGCGCCAGCAGCCAGTACACAGTAACAGGCATCTGGCAGTCAGGGGAGGCTGGGAATCCGGGAAACGGCCCGTCTGTTTTTCCGGATCCCGCGGATGGGATACCATATCCGGACAAGGAAAGCGAGGAGGAAGAGACAGGGAAGGAAGGAATCACAGAGGAGGAGAGAAACGAATCAAAGCAAGGGACGGAGGAAGAGGGAACCCGGTATATTAAAATTGAGCTGACGGCGGAAGATGAGGATGTGTTTGGCCGGATAGATCAGGATGAAATACGCTTTTCGGGGGTTTCCGCGGTCTGCACCAAGGCAGTCCGCGGGGATGCGGGACAGAGCCTGCTTTTGACGGTGGAGCTTGAGGCGCCCGGCGAGCTTGTGGGGGAGATCGGGCGCGCGGCGCTGGAAGGAACATGCGCGAGATGGGAGGCCGCCCCCAATGCTTCGTCCTATCTGGCGATGCTGTACCGCAACCAGAGGCGGGTAGGATATCCCCACCGGACGGCCGGTCTTACATATGATTTTGCGCCGCTGATGCAGGAGAGCGGGATCTATTACTGTAAGGTTTATCCCCTGACAGAGAGCGGGAAAAAGGGCAGTCCGGCCGAATCGGGACTTAGGCAGGTGAGAAAAGAGGAGGCGGATCAGATTCGGGACGGGCTCTGCGCTTCTATATTTCAGAAGGAGGCAGACGCCGTTCCGGGAGAGGAGCTCCCGGAGGAAGAGGCGTCAGGATGGCGTTTTAAGGAGAACCAGAAATTTTATCTGGAAAAGGACGGCTGTATGCCGCAGGAAAACTGGCTGTTTCTCGACGGCTGCTGGTACTATTTCGACGGAATGGGGGCGGCGAAAACAAGCTGCTGGCAGGAGTGGAAGGGGCGCTGGTATTACCTCGATCCGGAAGGGAGGCTTGAAAAGGAGTCCGGTGAAAATCCGTTTCAGGCATCCGCCTGCTGAAGAACCGCCTTTTGGCCGGCTTTTTTCCGGTCAGAGGCAAGCGCGTCAACGGTCAGTCCGGACACAGCGCGCAGGACGGACAGGTTGGTTTCAAGTGAAAGATTGTCTACTGTGACAGTAGCCTCCTTTGTCGCTCCGTCTACCCCGCCTGCCAGAACCACCTGCCGTAAAAGCCTTGCCTCTGTCTCCTCAGAGGGAAGAAGGGAACGGCCGAGCTGGATGGATAAAAGGGCGGCGATACCCCAGCCCCACCAGTTGGAGACGCCGCCTGCCAGGGTGAAGTCAGCCGCTTCGCTGGCGCAGATCATATCTCCGCAGGCGACGCCTGCCACGATTTCTTTCCGGAAAGCGCCCATGCCCATCTCATTACCGCCGTCTCCGATGGCGATGGTGACAGCCCCGGCTCTTTTCGACTCCGAAAGAAAGGCGGCGGAATCGGTGAGCATGTCGTCAATCTGTTCGCCGCGCATGTTATGGTAATGGCCGTCCGCCGCCTTCCCGGGCCGTTCGAGACTGATAAAATGAGTTGGCTTAAGCGTTTCTACAAGCTCTGCGATAAATGGTTCCGGTTCGGATTTCGGGAGCAGAATCAGCTCTGCCGACGGAACGCGCAGGGCAAGAGCCGCCTCTAAGAGAGCGTGGGAAACAGAATCTGTAACGACGGACACCCGGCAGCCTGTCTCCATCAGAGCGTAGGCTAAGTTGGCGGTCCCGGAAGGCCCGTCTGTCTCTCCGACGACGCTGCCGTCCGGAAGGCGCACAGGAAAGCCGGTCAGGAGTATGGCATGCCTGGCCTGCGCGAGGGAGCGCGCCGTTTGTGCGATCGGGGAGGCGGGGAGCGAGCTCAAAAGCCCCCTTGCGCCGAAATCCTGTTTCATTATGGCATCTAAGCGTTCATAAAACTTCATAAGTATGGTTCCTCCAGTGTGTTATTTAACGGAACAAAAAAGACCCGTCTATTCTTACGGGGTTCAGGGTTCTTATCTGAGAGGGGGAGATCCGGACGGGAGTCCCGTAAAGAATGTGTTTTGGGAACGGCGGGGAGAGATTGCCGTTACTTCATTTTCTGTCTCAATTGTAGCGGAAAAAAGGGGGGCTGTCAATGGATATTTGGGCTGTCGGTTCACGGTTTGCCGGGGAGGGACGGCAAAAGTGGATTCATGATGAATGATATGATTCTGTTTTGCGCATAATGTATGGAAAATAGTGACAGGGCAGAGGTGTGTATGATGGGATATTTAAAGGAGCTTTTTTCAAAACAGGAGGATTCACAGGAAAGGGCGCAGGAAAAGAGGAAGGAGAAGAGCCAGGAGCTGGCGGAAGTTTGGAGCTTTTATTCCAGCATGAAGAAGCCGGCCTCTCAGGAAACGATTGCGGCGATGCTGAAGGAGATTCAGGAGATCCGGGGATTTATTTCTCCGGAATGCCGGGCGCTGGCGGCCGAGGCGGCGGGAGTGAAGGAGAGCGTCATTGACTGTATTATGAAACTTTATAAAAGCTTAAAGCCTGCGGCGTATGAGCACCGGATCACGGTCTGTACGGGAGAACGGTGTATGAGTAAGGAACACAGAAAACAGCAGGAAAAACGGCTTGGGAGGCTTAAGAAGCGGCTGGGCATTGAGGGCGCGATTCCGCCTGAGGGGGCATTGTCCGCGGACGGAACCGTATTGCTGGAGACAAGGAGTTGTCTAAAGCACTGCAGGACGGCGCCGAATATGCTGTTTGACGGGGAGCTGGCGGAAGATGACAGCATGCCGCTATGTTCCAAAGGAAACCGTGAAGCGTAACATGAACGGCATGATTTTTATTACTGTTCACACCCCTGCCGGGCTGTGCCCAGTAACACGCTTCGCGATGCGCACAAACCGCAAAAAAACGCGGTTTGGCGCCGCTGCCCTCGGGTTTTCCGTGACTTCCGCTGCGATGCGCTCACAAAAAACACCTCGCATTGGCTGGTGTGTGAACAGTAACTGATTTTTGCATATCGCCGCATATCGGTTTAATATCTGCTTGCAACCCGGACTGAAAAGCAATACAATGTAACTGTTCACAGACAGTTGGATGAGGAGCTGTTAATTGACTGCAGACAGAATGGAGAGTACAGATGATACAGGATATTGCACCGCACCGCTATGATAACGCTTACCGGGATCTTAAGCCAACGGCATCGGATTACGCGCTTTGTATTGTGCAGAATAAAACGCTTCTGCTTTGCGGGGAGGAGACGCAGGCTGCGATCCCCTGCTTTTCGCAGATTCTGCCGGTTTTTCCGGAGGCATTTACCAGGGCGGTTTATTTATTTTCGATTGATGAGAAGCCGTATTTTCTCGTCGAGCCTTCAGAGGAGGACTCTGCCTGTGCGGATTCCCCCGAAAATCCCGGCCTTCAGTGGAAGAAAACCCAGTATTTCAGGACGATGGAGCCGGCTTATCAGTCATTTGCTGCGATCACGGCCACGCAGTTGTGGCGGTGGAGGCAGAGCCGCCGTTTTTGCGGCCGCTGTGCGTCAGCTATGACAGAAAGCCGGACCGAGCGGGCTCTTGTCTGCCCTTCCTGCGGGCAGATTGAATACCCGAAGATTTCTCCGGCGGTGATTGTGGCAATCACAGACGGGGATCGGCTTTTAATGTCCCGTTACCGGGACCGGCCCTACAGGGGGTACGCCTTGATCGCGGGCTTTGTCGAAATTGGCGAAACCTTTGAGGAGACGGTCCGGCGCGAGGTGATGGAAGAAGTAGGGTTAAAGGTCAAACATATCCGTTATTTCAAAAGCCAGCCCTGGGCTTTTACAGATACAGAGATGATCGGTTTTTTTGCAGAGCTTGACGGAGATGATACGATCCGCCTTCAGGAGGACGAGCTGTCAGAGGCCGGATGGTATACCAGGGAAGAGATTCCGGATGACGACGTTATGATCAGCGTGGGAAGCGAGATGAAGATGGCGTTTAAATACAGGACGTGGGATCCGGATGCCGGCCCGGATGTCTGAGTACATAACGAAAAAAGATATGAATATTACCTGCGCGCACAGGCTGCGCATCTTCCCGGCCGGTGTATCCCGCGGCGTCTGCGCAGACCTGTCTGAAACGGGCGGCCATATACCGTTAAGGAATAGAATCTATTCCATTTAGTTAGTTGACAAAGCCACAATTGATTGCTATGATTAAGTGAATTTATAGTGAAACACTATAAATATGATACAGCAAGGTGGGAATGTACATGAGCAGAATTGTTTTATCCCTGCTGGTAGATAATACTGCCGGCGTTTTAAGCCGCGTCGCGGGCCTGTTCAGCCGCCGCGGGTACAATATTGAAAGCCTGACCGTGGGCGTCACGGCGGATCCGAGATATTCAAGGATGACCGTGGTCTCGCTGGGCGATCATCAGGTTTTGGAGCAGATTCAGAAGCAGCTTGGAAAGCTGGAGGATGTCCATCACATCAAGGCGCTGGAGGAAGGGCATTCGGTTTACCGCGAGCTGATGATGGTGAAGGTGAGGGCTGACGCCAGCCAGCGCATGGCGATCAATGCGATTGCGGAGATTTTCCGCGCTTCCGTGGTGGATGTGGGAAAGGATTCGGTCACCGTCATGCTGACCGGGGATCAGTCCAAGCTGGACGCGATGATTAACCTGTTGGAGGACTATGAGATTCTGGAGCTGGCGAGGACGGGCCTTACCGGGCTTTCCAGGGGGAGCGACGATGTGCGTTACCTTCCGTAAGCTTTTTGCCGGAGCGGAAAGGCCGGGCGGCGGCGCATGATGCATACAATCAAAATGAATAATCCCAAGGAGGAAGGAAACGAGATGGCAAGGATCTATTATCAGGAGGACTGTAATTTATCATTACTTGATGGAAAGACGATCGCGGTGATCGGCTATGGCAGCCAGGGACATGCGCATGCCCTGAATGCAAAGGAATCGGGCTGCAAGGTGATTATCGGCCTTTATGAGGGGAGCAAATCCTGGGCAAAGGCCGAGGCGCAGGGCTTTGAAGTGTATACCGCGGCCGAGGCGGCAAAGAAGGCGGATATTATCATGATCCTGATCAATGATGAGCTGCAGGCGGATATGTACAAGAAGGACATTGAGCCGAATCTGGAGGAGGGCAATATGCTGATGTTTGCCCATGGATTTAATATCCACTTCGGGTGCATTAAGCCGCCGAAAAACGTGGATGTGACGATGATTGCCCCTAAGGGACCGGGCCATACGGTGCGCTCCGAGTATCAGGAGGGAAAAGGAGTTCCGTGCCTGGTAGCGGTTGAGCAGGACGCGACAGGCAAGGCGCTTGATATTGCCCTGGCTTATGCCCTGGCCATCGGAGGCGCGAGGGCCGGCGTACTTGAGACAACATTCAGAACCGAGACAGAGACGGATCTGTTCGGCGAGCAGGCGGTTCTGTGCGGCGGCGTGTGCGCCCTGATGCAGGCCGGCTTTGAGACGCTGGTGGAGGCAGGCTATGATCCGAGAAATGCCTATTTTGAGTGTATCCACGAGATGAAGCTGATTGTGGATCTCATCTATCAGTCCGGTTTTGCGGGCATGCGGTATTCGATCTCCAACACGGCGGAGTACGGCGATTATGTGACCGGGCCGAAGCTCATCACAGAGGAGACGAAGAAGACGATGAAGAAGATCCTCTCCGATATCCAGGACGGCACATTTGCAAAGGAATTCCTTCTTGATATGTCCCCGGCCGGCCGTCAGGTTCATTTCCAGGCGATGAGAAAGCTTGCTGCTGAGCATCCGTCGGAAAAGATCGGCGAGGAGATCCGCAAACTCTATAGCTGGAATAATGAGAATGAGAAATTGATTAACAACTGATAAAAAATCATCTCACAAAATCAGGCGCAGCGGGACTCCGGGAGCACATCAGGAGAAAAACGGGAGGCGCAGCGGTTAGAGGAGGCTGGAAAAAGGGCGGAGCCGGCGAGGCATGTCCGCCTTTTTTTCTTTACGCAGGAGCGGGCGCGGAGGTTAATGCAGCGAGTCAACGGATGTATAGCAAAAGGCGGCGGATAGGGAGCACAACGCAGCCGATGGAGAACAGGATGTGGCAGATGGAGAGCAGAATACAATGGACGGAAAACAGAGCACAGCGGTCGGAGAGCAGAACACGGCGGATGGGAGATAAGACGAAAATGCCGCCGTCTCCGGCCATATCCGGCGTTTCTCTGCCGGAGCGGTTTTGTATCCGGTTTGTGCAGGCGTTTTTGTGCGGGATCCTGTTGTTTCTGACCGGGCTCAGCGCTTTTGTTACCTGCACAGTTTACGGAGGGGCGGAGATTGTGGAATACGGCCGGGATCACCCGTTGTTCCATGTCTCTGCCTTTGCGCTTTTGCTGTGGTTTTTGAGGCAAAAGAGGGTGGGGGAAGCGGGGAAAGCGCTTTCTGCGCGGGAAAAACGGGCGGCAACCGGGCGCTATACCCGCCTGACGGTGATTGCGGCCGCAGCGCTGGCTGTGTGGACGCTTCTGCTGATGGGCTGGGCGGGGAGTGATTCGAGGCTTTGCATGGAATCGGCCCGCTGCCTTTTGGAGGGGGATAGGTCGCCCTGGGCCCCAGTCCGTTTTAGCTATGGCTCAGAAGGAGGGGCGCAGGGGTACGCGTATACGTACCCGCTCCAGAACGGGCTGATCCTTTATATGGCGGTGTTTTATTCGGTATTTCGCGGCGCCGCACCGTATGCGATGCAGCTTTTTAACATTGGCTTTCTGATTCTGGGGATGGCGTGTCTTGCCGCCTTTGTCAGGCATTCGGGGGGAGAGCGCCGGCGAGCGGATTTGCCGGGGCAGGCAGGAGGGCTTTTTCTCTGCCTGATTTTGTATCTTCCATTTTCCTTTTACGTCGTATTTACCTATGGAACCATGCCTGGCTTTGGGCTTTCCTGCTTAGCGCTGTACCGGATCGGCCGCTATATCCGCGAGGAGAGGGGGATGGATCTGTGGATCGGCGCAGCGGCGGCAACAGGGGCCGTTTTCCTGAAATCGAATTATCAGATTGCTCTGGCAGCGCTGGTGATCGATCTGGCCGCTGAGGCGGTGTTTCAAAAGAGGCGGCGGCTCTTTGCCGCGGCGCTTATCGTGGCCGCGGTTTATATGGCCGGGAGTAAGGGGCTGGGCTTTTGCATGGAACGGCTGACAGGCGCTCCGGCCTCCAAAGGGATTCCCATGGCCGCATGGGCCGAGATGGGGCTCTCGGAGGGAAAAAGGGGACCGGGATGGTACAATGGCTACAATGTCCGGGTATTTTGGGAAAATGGAGGCGATACGGAGCGGGCAAAGGAGGCGGTGCGAAGGGATCTGGCGGAGACGATATCAGACCTGGCGGCCGATCCGGGGGCCTGCGCGGACTTTTTTGTGAGGAAAACCGCGTCGATCTGGGCTGAACCCACCTTCCAGAGCCTCTGGATCCAGGAGGTTGGGGGCGGCCTGGCGCTCCTGCATGACATGAAACGGTCGCTGTTTAAAAAGGGAGGCGTCCTGAATGCGCTGTACCTTCTCACGGTCAACTGGCTGCAGACGCTGATCTATGCGGGCGCGCTGCTGTGGGTTCTTTTGGAATGGAAACGCATACGGTGGGGAAATCTGATTCCGGGGATTATATTTATCGGCGGATTTTTGTTCCATCTGGTGTGGGAGGCCAAGGGGCAGTATACGGTCTGCTATGCTGTGCTCCTGATCCCGTATGCGTGGACGGGGATCCGGAGAGCGGCGCTTGCGGTGGATCGGTTCATGGCGAAGCGCTCTGTGCTGCCTGAATGATCTGATGAAAGAGCTGCTGTTCATACATCAGCCAGCGAGGAATGTGTTACCGGGCACGGGGAGGAGATATGCTGATTAAAACAATCGAGTACGATTTTTCCGTTTGTAAAGTAGCCGATTATTCGCAGACAGATATAGAAAGCGAGTTTTGCTTTATTGGCAGGACAGATGAGGAGAAATCATTAGTATGCCGGACAGATAAGGTTCCCGGCAATGCGGCTGCATGTGAGAACGGGTGGAAGGCCTTTCGGATTCAGGGGATATTGGATTTTTCCCTTATCGGCATTCTGGCTGAGATCTCTACGCTGCTGGCAGATAACGGGATCGGGATATTTGCTGTATCGACTTATAATACAGATTATATTTTTACGAAACAGGAGGCGTATCATAAAGCGCTGGAGGTGTTGGCGAAAGCGGGCTATCAGATTATAACGCCTGCTGAACAGAAATTTTGACTGCGTGATGCTGGACGGAAGCGGCGCGGCGGGCAGCAGGGTTGTGCTGTGCGAGGCCGGTGATTTTGGTAATGAAATCAGACCTTTTGACCCTGGTATCATGAGATTCAGATAAAGGAGGAAGAAGGATGGGGGAATTGTCGAAGCTGCCGAATATTGGGAAAACGGTGGAAGGGCAGCTTGCCCTGGTGGGGATTGTTACGGAGGCGGAGCTGCGATCAGCCGGCGCGAAGCAGGCATGGCTGAAGATTCAGGAGATAGACGAATCGGCCTGCATTCACAGGCTAATGGCGCTGGAGGGCGCGCTCCGCGGGGTGAAAAAGGCGGAGCTTCCGGAGGATGTAAAAGCGGATTTGAAGGAATTTTATACGTGGCATAAAAAATAGCGGATTCTCAGACTTCGGGAACTGTAAAATGCACTCTCGGAATCTCTCTGCGCCTGCTTTTGCGGCTGATTTTCCGCCAGATGCACCCAAATTTAATCAACGTACGCTCCACGTACGCCTCATAAATTTGTGCACATCTGACAAAAAATCATCTCACAAAATCAGGCGCAGCGAGATTCCGAGAGTACATTAAAGTTATTTTTGTACAATTCGTTACCATAAACATGACATACAGACGTCATGTTTTATATGCTATATTTATCCATGAAGCTTACGGATGCGCTTTCGCCGCTGCTTCATATGCGCGAAAGCGGGACGGAAAATAATGTATTCCCGGAATCTCGCAAGATCAGGCGTGATGAGGCTTTGGGAGTACACAGCGCCTGATTGGAGGAAAAAAGATGAAGTTAGACGGTTTTGGGATCCTGGTTAAGGATATGGCGGTGATGGTTCGGTTTTACAGGGACGTGCTGGGCTTTGATATCAAAGAGAGCGAGGACGCGATGAATGTGCTTCTCGAAAAGGACGGCACCCTGTTTATGCTGTACCGGAGAAAGGATTTGGAAACCATGACAGGCGCCTCCTTTTCCTATGCGGAGGGGATCAACGGCCATTATGAGATAGCGCTGAGCGTTCCCTGCTATGCGGAGGTGGACAAGGCGTTTGCAGCGGTCACGGCCGCCGGGGCGAAGCCCGTTCTGGAGCCTGTGACAGAGCCGTGGGGACAGAGAACCTGCTATGTAGCGGATCCGGAGGGAAATCTGGTTGAGATCGGCTCGTTCGTAAAAGGAGGCTGAGAACAGGGGCCTGTTTCGCGCCAGCCGCGTATCTAAGTAATGTACTCTTGGAAAATCAGCCGCAAAAACAGGCGCGGCTGGACTCCGAGAGTACATCGTATCGGAAAGCGCTCAGTCATCCACTTTGAGAATCTTATCTACGATCACAATCAGGATCGTCCCCAGCGCAATCGTGATCAGGAACACGACGCCGATGCGTATCAGAAGAACCATAAAATTATGGCTTTCGTTCCATTTATCATTGATACAATAGAATACGCCTTCGGTATTTACGTTATACTCCCTGCAGAGGTCTGAGATATTGGCGAGGACCTGGCGGTGCGCCGCGGTTTTGCGGCCGATGGGCAGCGTGAGATCCTTTCCGGCTTTGAGCTTTTTGGCGTCGTCAACCGGTATCTGCGCCAGGATATAGGATTGATCCGGGAGCTTCAGCAGGAAATATTCACCGTATTCGTCGAGAATATCCAGGGCTGTGCGCGTGACCTCCGGACGTTTTTTCTGGCCGCCCCGGCGGCGTCTGATGTAGGGGTCAACCCACGGGTGGCGGGGGCCGATCCCCGTGCCGATGATCGCTTCAGGCTCAATGGTTACATAGCTCGTCTGCCAGGTATCCTCCCAGGAGGCGGCGTCCTCAATCCGGGGGATGTCGTCAGCGGCGGGCATGCCGATGTAATCCTCCGGCAGGCCGCCCTCGGTCATGGCTAAGGTAACCGGCTCTTCCTTGCCCCGGAGGATGGACTCGACGCCGATGTTCCTGCCGACAAGGACGCCGCATACGAGCGCAGCGACAACAGCGATGAATTCCAGGGCTTTTGCAAGTTTTTTCTTCATGATGCTACCATTCCTTTTTCTTTCGGTGTTTTGCAGAAACGGCCGCGGTGCGGAAAACGGCGGCCTAGATGTATTATAGCACGGGAGCGGCGGTTTGTCATTAGCGGTAACCGGGAATACATTTTACTGCGGGGCGGGGAATAAGGAACTGTTAAGAATGGATTGCCTGGCCATGTCACGCCGCGGCAGACGGCTGCTTCCATGTTCGTAGAATAACTAATTCTAAGAAATTTCTATCTATTATACTACGGTTTATGGGGGATTTCAAGGAAAATGGCTGTCGAAATTGTGAGGTTTTTACAAAATATAATCCATTTTTATCATTTAAATAGGAAATAAAAAATAATATATCAGAAAATAGCGCAAGTTTTCATCAGCCGGATTTCGTAGAATTAGTTATTCTACGAAATCCACGGCGGGGCGTTTTTACCGGTCCGCTGTAGAAAGGCTGAAGGAGAAAACGAAAGATGCTGTTTAATTCCTATCTGTTTGTCTTATTTTTCCTGCCCGTTACAGCGGCAGGTTATTTCTTGCTGAACCGCCTTAAGCGGTACGGGCTGGCGGAAGTGTTTCTTTTGGGGATGTCTTTGTGGTTCTATGCGTATTTCAATGTTTCTTATCTGCCCATTATGCTGTTCAGTATCGTGTTTAATTATGGGATCTACCGGCTGTTTGGCGTGTGCGGGGGAGTGGGCGCGCGCAGAAAGGGGATTTTGCTGCTGGGGATCGCGTGTAATCTGGGCGTTTTGTTTTATTTTAAATATTACGATTTTTTTGTGGAGAATGTGAATGCGCTGTTTCGGACGGATATGGCTTTGAAAGGGCTTTTGCTGCCTCTGGGGATCAGTTTTTTTACGTTTCAGCAGCTTTCGTTTGTGATTGACGCCTACCGGGGGGAGATACCGGATTACAGTTTTTTGCGGTATGCGCTGTTTGTGAGCTTTTTTCCGCAGCTCATCGCAGGGCCGATCGTGACGCATGACGAGCTGGTTCCTCAGTTTTCGGATATGGAAAAGAGGCGCATGGACTGGCGGAATCTGTCGCAGGGGCTTTTTATCTTTTCCATGGGGCTGGCGAAGAAGGTTCTGGTTGCCGATATGTTCGGCAATGCGGCGAACTGGGGCTTTGCGCATTATCTGGAGCTGAACGCGCCGAATGCCTGGCTGACGATCCTTTCGTATACGATTCAGATTTATTTCGATTTCAGCGGGTACTGTGATATGGCGATCGGGATCGGGAAACTTTTAAATATCGATCTGCCGGTGAATTTTCATTCGCCGTACAAGGCGCTTACGATCACGGAATTCTGGGAGCGGTGGCATATGACGCTGACGCGTTTTTTTACCCGATATGTGTATATTCCCCTGGGAGGGAACCGGAAGGGGACAGCCAGGATGTGCCTCAATACCATGATTGTGTTTCTGACCAGCGGGCTGTGGCACGGCGCAAACTGGACGTTTGTCCTCTGGGGCGGCGTGCATGGCGCGTTCTGTGTGGCGGCAAAGGTGTTTGCGGACTTTTTTAAGGGTCTGCACCCGGCGCTTAACTGGCTGGTTACGTTTTCCTTTGTGAATATCATGTGGGTGTTTTTCCGCGCGGATTCGATTCTGCAGGCGCTGGTGATTTTAAAGAGGGCGGTATGCCTGAATATGGGCGCGATTGATGCGAATATCATCCAGGCGTTTCAGCTTAAGGAGATCCTTTATCTGGCCGGGAAGCTGGGTCTTGACAGGCTTTACCGGGATTTTCCGCAGGTATGGATGGCAGGCTGCTTTGCGCTTGCCCTGGTTGTGCTGCTGGGGAAACGAAACAGCTATGAGAGGATGGAGCGGTTCTCGGCCCGGTTTTCGGAGGGCGCGCTGACAGCGCTTTTGATGGTGTGGGGCATCTTTTCCCTGTCCGGGGTCAGCACGTTTCTGTATTTTAATTTTTAATAACCGTTCAGACGGCGGGGAATCTGGAGGAAATTTTGGCGTTAAGCTTGCTTAAAATCCAAAATTTCCTCCAGATTCCACATTGGATGGACATCCGATGCTTCTTGTCCGGCACAGACGGACAAGAAGATGCCCTGAACTTGAACTGTTACAATATTTAAGGGGGAAATGGACGATGGCGGATGAAAGAACAGAGGATGGGAGAATGGGGCGGCCAGCGGGCGCGGCTGGCAAAGAACAGGGGACGGGCCGGGAGAAGCGCTGGTTTGCGTGCACATTTCTGGCAATGGCAGCGGCTCTGTGCGGCCTGGCGGGACTTACGGCCTGGGTGGATCCGTTTTTTCATTACCACAAACCGCAGGCCGGGCTGGCGTATCCGATTCACAACCAGAGATATATGAACGACGGGATTCTGCGCCATTTTGACTATGAGGCGGTGATCACAGGGACCTCCATGACGGAGAATTTTAAGGCTTCGGATTTTGAGCGGCTGTGGGGCGTGAAAACCGTAAAGACGCCTTTTTCCGGGGGCTCGTATAAGGAGATCAACGACAGCCTTGCGCGGATTCTGCGAAAGGAAAAGCGCGTGAAGTATGTGGTGCGGTGCCTGGATTATTCGATGCTTTTAAGTGATAAAGACAGTATGCGTTATGAACATGATTTTTACCCCTGGTATCTGTATGACGACATTCCCTGGAATGATGTCAAATATGTGCTGAACAAGTCCGTGCTGTTTGACAATACGCTGGGCGTGTTAAAGTATACGAAGGACGGGGGAACGACCACGGATTTTGATACATATTCCAACTGGAACGCATCGTATACCTTTGGGAAGGAGCCGGTTTTAAAGGGCTATACGAGGCCCGGCGAAAGCGCGGAACAGGAAGGTCTTTCGATGGAGCTTAAGGAGCGCATCCGGGGCTCTCTGGAGCAGAATGTGCTGTCTCTGGCAAGGGAATGCCCGGATACGACGTTCCTGGTGTTTTTTTCGCCCTACAGCATCGTGTACTGGGATTCACTGAAGCAGAGCGGGACGCTGAGGCAGCATATTGAGGCCGAGCGGGAGGCGATAAAGGCGCTGGCTGGGCAGGAGAATATTGAGCTGTATTCGTTCAGCGACTGTTTTGAACTGGTGTGCGATCTGAATAACTATAAGGATATGGCGCATTACAGCGAGGCAGTGAACGCGATGATACTGGAGTGGATGCATGAGGGGGAACACAGGATTACGGCGGAGAATTATGAGGCATATCTGGAGAGCATAGAGGAATTCTATTTTTCGTATGAGTATGACGCCATATTTGAGGGAGAGTGAGGGATGAGGCCGCCGCCTCCCAATCAGTTCCATAGCCCGCTATGCGCCTGATTGGGGGCGGCGCTCTCGAAGAAAAATCCAGCGCACGATGCGGCAGTTATGTATTTCCGCTAGAGCGTGTTTGAAAAATACTTTCTGCCAGATGTGCGTTCCGCTTTGTGGGAGATTTGGGCCAAATGACCGCGGCGCAGCGGGCTGCGTTAAGTGAATTTGGCACAAATATACCGCGAAGTGGGGCGTGCAGATGCCAGGAATGAATTTTCAAACACGCTCTAGCAGCGGGCATGCCTGCATGCACATTTGACGGCTGCTGCGAGGGTCAAATATCCCGCTGCTCTGCAGCGCTGCCAGCCTGATGCCCCGTTGTCTGCAGCGGGGGTGTTGACTTCCCGCCGCCCTGCGCTTCTTCCGGACTGCGTTTCGGGGCCGCGTTTCTGGCGCGGCATATGAGCTGCGTCATGGTTCCCATGGGGCAGTATACACACCAGGAGCGGGGCTTGAAGAGGATCATGGTAAACAGCCCCAGCACAGTGGAGGTGAGCATCACGCTGTAGAAGCCAAAGGCAAACTGCGCGACGCCGTCAGAAAACAGGGCGCCGTGATAGGCCCAGTGCCATGGGAGCTTGAAGGTCCACAGCAGCGTTACCGCCCTGCGAAGATCCCGGGCGCCGGCGAAGACGAGCCAGGTGTTCCACAGCATGAGGAAAAACATCGCAAAGAAGAAGGTCAAAAATCCGTACCGGAAACCGGCTGATCTCATCCAGGCAGGGATATCTTTTTTCCGGGAGAGCCCGAACCGGCCTCCTATGAGGGAAAATAGCTGTCCTCTGCCGCAGTATTTGTTGCAGTAGGCTTTATTTCCCTTTACAGCCGCAATGAGGAGCGGTATAAAAAAGCAGAGAAGTCCCAGCCACGCAAAGAGGATGTTGAAGAATCCCAGGATCAGGTATGTGAGAGAGGCAATCCACAGGTAATCATACCATTTCTTTTTTTGGTTCACGGTTCGGCCACCTCCAGTCGGATAATACTTGCAGGGCACTCTTTTGCACATTTTCCGCATCCGATGCATAATTCGCGGTCAATTTGTGCATAGATGCCCTGCGGGACAGAGATGGCGTCTCTCGGACAGACTTTCATGCAGCATCCGCAGGCAACGCATTCGCGGGCGCTGACAACCGCTTTTCTTTTTGCCATGATAAAGCTCCTTTTTGTGTTTTATATTGTATATGTATATATACAGAGAAAGGATATAAAAACACTCCTTTTTGATACGGTGTATTCCCGGAGTCTCTCCGCGCCTGATTTTGCGGGTACATTGCGGATTGCCGAACTGGATTCGTATCAAAAAGGAGTTGTTTTTCAGTTTCTGGCTGTAACGCCGCCTTACTGATCTAGCAGCCGGAATCTGGCGACTAATTCGCGCAGCATGATGGCCTGGCCGGAGAGTTCCTCGCTGGCGGAGGCGCTCTGCTCGGCGGTGGCGACATTGGTCTGGACAACCGTGGAGATCTGATCAATGCCGCGGGTGATCTCCGCGGTGTCAGCCTCCTGCTGCCTGGTGTAGTTCGCAATGCCGTCAATCAGGTTATTCATCTCGTCCGCCTGGGAGACTACCTTCAGCATGGAATCCGCCGTATCCTGGGCGGCGTGCACGCCTTCGTCCATGGCGTCCACCGTCTGCTGCAGCAGGATTGTGGTCTCCTGGGCAGCGGCGGAAGATTTGCCGGCCAGGGCGCGGACCTCGTCGGCGACCACGGCAAAGCCTTTTCCGGCGCTTCCTGCCCTGGCAGCCTCCACGGCGGCATTCAGAGCCAGGATGTTGGTCTGGAAGGCAATATCCTCAATGGTCTTGACGATCTTGTGGATTTCAGTCGATTTGTCGCTGATGCGCTGGATCACAAGGGTCATATTCTGCATCTTGTCATTGCTTGATAAAATACCAGTCTTAACACCCTCAGAGATGGCGCTGGCTTTCTGTGCGCCCATGGCGATCTTGTGTACGCTGTCGGACACGGCATTAATGTGCTCGGCCAGGGTCTCGACCTCAGCCGCCTGTTCCGTAGAACCCTGGGAGAGGGTCGTCGCGCCCGCGGAAACCTGCTCTGCTCCCGCAGCCACGTCCCTGGAGGCGGCGCGAAGCTGTCCCATGGCATTGTTGAGCGAATGGGATATCTCGTCCAGGGCCGACTTGATCCGCTTAAACTCTCCGGCGTATTCATTTTCCAGGGTAAAGGCCAGATTGCCCGTGGCAATCTCGTGCAGCTTTTCCGAGATCTCCGTGATGTAAGTCACATAGTCCCGGAGTCGGAGGGTGACGCGGTTAAAGTCGTCTGCCAGCACGCCGAGCTCATCTCTGGAATGGTAGCGGATGGTCTGCTCGAGTTCGCCCTCGGCGATCCGGGTGGCGGCCTGGCTCAGCTCCTTAACCGGACGTCCGATGACGCGGCGCACCTGGAACACTACCAGGAGAATCAGCACCAGCACGGCCAGGACCGCTACCACCAGCATGGAGGCCGTCAGCTCGCGCAGCTCCTGCAGGACTTCCCCTCTGGAGACGAACGCCACGGCCACCCAGTCGCTGCCCGGTACGTTTTCCACCTGGATATATGTATTGTCATACAGGGACAGGCCGGTCTTTCCCTGGCGGATCTGCTGGCCGGCGTAGGCATACATGCCCTCGTTCATTTGGCTGAGAATCTTGCCGGTGACCGATGGATCCCGGTGGCCGATGATGGTGTCCGTCCGGGTATCGACCAGGAAGATCCCGCCCGTGTCCTCGATCCGGATGCCGCTGACGATATTGGAAATGGAGTCCAGATACACGTCGGCCGCCGCGACGCCCCGCACAGAGCCGTCCCGGGCCCGGAGAATGCCGGAAGCGCCAACTACATAGGACTGGCTGTTCTCATCGACGTACGCATCGCCTAAAATAAAATCATCGGACTTAAGGCCGTCCTGATACCAGTTCTTTTTGGTGGGATCGTAATCCGGACCGGCCACAAAGGAGGCGTGGTGCAGGGAGCCGTCTGTCAGCGCCACATAGAGTCCGTCGGGATAGGCGGGATTCTGATTGACTGTGTGTTTGATATAGTCCGTCATATCGGGGACGTCCATGTCCTCGTATTCGATGGTGTCCCGCTGGGTTTCCAGCATGGTCAGCGTGGTGTTCATCCAGGCTTTCGTCTCCTGGAGCGTACGCTCTGTCGTGGTCTGCAAAAGGCGCTCGCTCTTGTCAAGCAGTGCGCGCGACATCTGGAAATAGACTACGGCGAACAGAATTGCCACCGCGATCACAACGCTTACAACAATGGACGACGCCAGCTTTCCTGTGATGCCCCAGCCCCGCCTGACGGAACCGGACCGGGATGTTTCTTTTGTTGTCTTTTTCATACCTGTTGCTCCCTTGAAAATTCAGTTTCGTTTTTTTGACAGATTTTCCTGACATATACAATGAAAAATCGTGCAATATTACTATAATTATACCAGTGTCCGGGCAGGAATACAAGTGCTTTTGCCTGAACAAATCTTGCAATTTATCCTCAAAGCAGATATAATGAACCCAGGAGGTTTCAAACATATGAAGCGTGTATTTTTAATAGTATTAGACAGTGTGGGGATAGGCGAGATGCCGGACGCGGCACAATACGGCGACGAGGGCAGCAATACCGTAGCGGCGGCGGCGTCCAGCCCGCTTTTTTCCATGCCGAATATGCAGAGGCTTGGTTTTTTTAATATTGACGGCGTGGACTGCGGCGAGCCGGCGGATGCGCCGCAGGGAGCGGTGGCCAGGATGACCGAGGCGTCAAAGGGCAAGGACACGACCATCGGCCACTGGGAGATTGCGGGCGTGGTTTCCGGGCGGCCGCTTCCCACGTTTCCGGACGGTTTTCCGGATGAGCTTCTGGACGAATTTAAGAGGGAGACGGGCAGGGGCGTGCTCTGCAATAAGCCGTATTCCGGGACGGATGTGATCCGGGATTACGGAAAAGAGCATCTGAGGACCGGCGATCTGATCGTCTATACCTCGGCGGACAGCGTGTTCCAGATCGCGGCCCATGAGGATCTGGTTCCGATCGATGAGCTGTACCGCTACTGCGAGGCAGCAAGGCGTCTGTGCGCGGGGAAATACGGGGTGGGCCGTGTGATTGCCCGTCCGTTTGAGGGGACGCCCCCCTTTACGAGGACGCCAAGGCGTCACGACTATTCGCTGAAGCCGCCGGCAAAGACGATGCTTGATTACATCAGCGGGGCCGGGAAGGACGTGCTTGCGGTCGGGAAGATCAACGATATTTTTGCCGGGAGCGGCATTACGGAAATGGCGCGCACTGTGGATAATGCGGATGGCATTGACAAGACGCTCGCGTGGGGGAAGCGCGCGTTTCACGGGCTGTGCTTTACGAACCTGGTGGATTATGACATGCTTTACGGCCACAGGAATGATGTGGAGGGCTATGCAAAGGCCCTGACGTACTTTGACAGGCGTCTTCCGGAGCTTCTGGCTATGCTGGGAGAGGAGGATATTCTCATGATCACAGCGGATCACGGCTGCGATCCCAGCACGCCGTCCACGGATCATTCGAGGGAATATACGCCTCTTGTGATCGCCGGGCCTTCCGTCCGGGCAGGCGTGAATCTGGGAACGCGGGCGAGCTTTGCCGATATCGCGGCGACCATTCTCGACTATCTGGAGGTGGAAGGAGAGACGGCGGGTAAGAGCTTCCTGAACGAGATCGTATAGCAAAGGGCAGGGGGGAGACGTCATTAATCGTCGTTTATGGCGTCTCCCGTATATTTTCAGGAAAGGATACGGTTTGTAAAATGGATATAAAACGGATTTTAGGGGCTGTGGATCACACGCTCCTGGCGCCGGAGTGTACCTGGGAGCAGATTCAGGCGCTCTGCGACGACGCGCTGCGGTATCAGACGGCTTCTGTGTGCATCCCGCCCTGTTTTGTAAAGCAGGCAAAGGAATATGGAAAGGAAAGCCTTACGGTCTGCACCGTGATTGGCTTCCCGAACGGGTATAACACAACGGCGGTCAAGGTATTTGAGACGGAGAACGCCGTGGCGGACGGGGCGGATGAGATCGATATGGTGATTCCCGTCGGCGCGTTAAAGAGCGGCCGTGGGGATCAGGTCCTGGCGGAGATACGGGCTGTGAAAGAAGCCTGCCAGGGCCGGATTTTGAAGGTGATCATCGAGACGTGCCTGCTGACGCGGGAGGAGAAGATTTCCATGTGCCGCCTGGTCACAGAGGCCGGGGCTGATTTTATCAAGACCTCCACCGGCTTTTCCACAGGGGGCGCCACCTTTGAGGATGTGAGCCTGTTTGCAGAGCATGTGGGCCCGGGGGTGAAGATCAAGGCCGCAGGCGGGATCGGCTCCATGGAGGATGCAGAGCGGTTCCTTAAGATGGGCGCGGATCGCCTGGGCACGAGCCGGGTGGTGAAGCTGGTGAAGGAGATGGAGGGAACGAATGGATAAGGCCTATGATCTGACAAAGGAGGAGGCGCAGGCGCTGATCCGCGCGGCGTTTGAGGTATTGCCGCAGGCGTATGTTCCCTATTCCCATTTTCACGTAGGGGCGGCGCTCCTGTGTGCGGACGGGACGGTTTATACAGGGGTCAATATTGAAAATGCGTCCTATCCGGCTACGAACTGTGCGGAGCGGACCGCGATTTTCAAGGCGGTGAGCGAGGGAAAACGCGATTTTAAGGCTATTGCCGTCTGCGGGGGGACGGATGGGAAGGCGGCGGATTTCTGCCCGCCCTGCGGGGTCTGCCGCCAGGTCATGCGGGAATTCTGCCGTCCGGAAGCGTTTAAGGTTCTTCTGGCAAAATCGTGTTCGGAGTACCGGGAAATGACGCTTGAGGAGCTGCTTCCCTTAAGCTTCGGGCCCGGTAATCTGGCTTAAGGAGGAGGTTTACGGGGATGCGGATGTATGATTTGATTGAAAAAAAGAAACGAGGGGGCGCGCTGAGCCGGGAGGAGATCCGGTTTATGATTCAGGGGTATGTGTCAGGGGCGATCCCGGATTACCAGATGTCCGCCATGCTGATGGCCATTTATTTCAGCGGAATGGATGATGAGGAGACAACCGCCCTTACATTGGAGATGGCCCATTCAGGCGATATGGTGGATCTGTCCCCCATCCAGGGCTTTAAGGTGGATAAGCACAGCACAGGCGGGGTGGGAGACAAGACGACGCTGATCGTGGGTCCGATTGTGGCGGCGCTTGGCGTGCGGGTGGCCAAGATGTCCGGCCGCGGCCTGGGGCATACGGGCGGGACGATCGATAAACTGGAGTCTATACCCGGGTTTCAGACCTCGGTCCCGAGGGAGGAGTTTTTTGATATCGTAAAGCGGACCGGGATCGCGGTGGCAGGCCAGAGCGGCAACCTCGTCCCGGCGGATAAAAAGCTGTACGCCCTGCGGGACGTGACCGCGACCGTGGACAGTATCCCGCTGATCGCGTCCTCGATTATGAGCAAGAAGCTGGCGGCCGGAAGCGACGGGATCGTGCTGGATGTAAAGACCGGGAGCGGGGCGTTTATGAAGACGCTGGAGGACTCGGTTACCCTGGCCCGGAAGATGGTCTCCATCGGCATCGGCGCAGGCCGCGCCTGCACGGCCCTGATTACGGATATGGACGTGCCGCTGGGCTTTGCCATCGGAAATTCCCTGGAGGTGATCGAGTCGGCCGAGACGCTTCGCGGCCGCGGTCCGGAGGATTTAAAGGAGGTCAGCCTGCGCCTTGCGGCGGAGATGCTGCACACGGCCGGAAGAGGAGACGCCGGGACGTGCTATGGGATGGCATTGGAAGTCCTGGAGGACGGCCGCGCGTTTGACACGCTTCTTGCCATGGTGGAGGCGCAGGGCGGAGATCGTTCGTTTATAGAAAATCCGGAGCGCTTCCCGAAGGCGCCGTTCATGCTCGGTGTCAAAGCGCCGGAGAGCGGTTATGTGGCCGGGATGGATGCAGAGGGCTGCGGCGTGGCGTCTGTGCTCTTAAAGGCGGGCAGAAGCAAAAAGGACGACGCGATCGACAGCTCAGCCGGGATTATATTGAAGAAGAAATACGGCGACGCGGTGGAGAAGGGCGAGGTCCTGGCAGAGCTTTACGCGTCGGATGAAGCGCTGTTTGGCGCGGCGAAGGAGAGGCTTTTGGCTTCCTACCGGATAGAAGGGGAAAAGCCCGGGGAGAGGAAGTGGATCTACGCGCGCGTGACAGGGGATGGGGCAGAGATGTTCTGAGGCTTTGAAAGATGAGGGCATGTTTGGGGCTGAGATATTCAGGTTCGATGATAAACGGGATTTTTTTGCAGCGCTTCAGAGGTTATCTGAACCTCAACGCGTTTTCTGAAAAAATGGAAAAGAAGCTATCAAATGGAACTTGAAAAATCGTCAGTCCTGTTGTATAATAGCGATATCCGATAAATATTTGTAACTCCTGAAATGTTCGACAACTCTTACTTTTTTTGAACCTACATTTTGACCAACGGGATTCCAATATTTTTAAGCGGATGCCAGGCCTCCTTTGAGTGGAAGGCAGAAGTTTAAGTGAGGTTGCCCACCTAGCAGCGCTAGGCGTCAATACTGTAAGAACCGGCATTTTGGGGTTACAAAGGATAAAAGCAGCGAGAAATCGCTGCTTTATTTTTTCATGTACAGACGTCTGCATATCCTAAGAAATCTTTTCGTTTATATCACTTGCCAAAAAAAGTGCCATCCTGTATACTGATTGTGGTAGAAAATGGCCGCGCATAGCGGGCAGGCGCCCTGCATGCGCATCACTTCGTAAAGAACAGACAGGAAAGTGGGCTCAATGGAAAAGAATGATATAAAACGATATATATACATGGGAATAACGGCCGTATCGGTGATTGCGACGTGTATCCTCTTCTGGTATTGTGTGGAATACTGGGAGTCCGTGTGCGGGGGATTTAAGCGGATTCTGGGGATCATAGCGCCCATCATCTACGGCGCGGTGCTGGCGTATCTGCTGGCCCCGATCTATAACCGGACAGCGGCAGCGGTCAAAAAGGCGCTGGGCCGGGTTTGGAAGGAGGAGCGGCACGTCGCCGCGGTTTCGGGGGCGGCGGGGACGATCGTATGCCTGGCCGTTATCCTGGCCGTGGTGTCCGGCCTGATCCGGATGCTGATTCCGCAGATGCGGGACAGTCTGATGGGGCTTCGGGATTCATTTCCGTCCTATCTGCAGAACCTGTATGACTGGCTCCAAAAGGTCCTGGCCGACAATCCGGAGGTGGAGGAGTTTGTACTGAATAATCTCCAGAGCTCAGTGGGAAAGCTGCAGCTATGGCTTGAGAATACGTTCATCAATATTGACGTGAACCGTCTGGCGGAGTTTTTAAACGGCGTTTCGAGCAGCGTTCTCGGGCTTCTGGGCTTTGTCAAGAACTGGCTCATCGGCCTGATCGTGATGGTGTATCTGTTAAATATTAAGGATGTCCTCATTGCGCAGGCGAAAAAGATCGTGTATAGCTGCCTGAGTATCCGCTGGGCCAACAGCGTGGTGGAGGAGATGCGCCTGGTCAATCAGATGTTCGGGGGCTTTATTATCGGCAAGCTGGTTGATTCGCTGATTATCGGGATTATCTGCTTTATCGGCGTGTCCCTGATGAATATGCCGTTTCCGCTGCTTTTAAGCGTGATTGTGGGCGTGACGAATGTGATCCCCTTTTTCGGACCCTTTTTCGGGGCGGTCCCGGCCGGTTTTTTGGTGCTTTTGGTCAGCCCGGTGAAATGTCTGTATTTTCTTTTGTGGATCCTGCTTCTGCAGCAGTTTGACGGAAATATCCTGGGCCCGAAGATTCTCGGGAATTCGACAGGGCTGTCGAGCTTTTGGGTGCTGTTTTCCATCCTGCTGTTCGGGGGGCTGTTCGGCTTTGTGGGGATGATCATTGCCGTGCCGGTGTTTGCGGTAATCTACGATCTGATCTCGCGTGCCGTGCATCATTCTTTAAATAAGAAGAAATTGTCCATGGTGACAGAGGATTATAAAAATCTGGATCATATCGATGAGACGAGCGGGAAATTTGTGAAATAGAGTAAAATTTTGCGTTTTTCGTAACAGTTCAGGCTAACTGGACTGTTACTGATTTTCAGGCCATCTGAGCGGCGGCATGTGATCGCGATGATGTGCGGGACATCCGGGAGGCTGTAATATGGAACATGAGAGAGGACGGTATACGAAAGACAGGAGACGCCGGAGACGGGCCCTTAAGACAGGAGAGGCCGCGGGGGGCGGGAGAAAGGCGAGGATGATGGGCTGGGCGCTTTTCATCCCGGCTGTTGTGCTGCTCCTGATCATTGTCATTGTTAAAATGGATATTGCGGAGAATTCTGTTTCGCGCGCCATGGCGTCCAAAGCCATGGCGCTGGCTTTGGCGGACCGGGAGACCTGCCTTTCCTCCCAGCGGGAGCATGGCTCGCATTTTAAGGGAGGGGATCAGGAGAACTGGTATGCCAAATATATGGACTATCTTCTGGAGGAAGGGTATCTGGAGACAGAGGAAGAGGCGGACAGTGATTTTGCCGTCGGGGCCCTGACGTATGGGGAGGCAGCTTACGCGGCGGAGCAGGTGAAGCCCGGACTTTCGGATGCACTGAATATTTCCAGGAAAAAATACGGGAAGCCCATACCGAAAGAGGAGTGGCAGCTTTTTTATGAGAGCTTTCTGGCAGAGGCGGATCCTGAGGGGAAGGTTACGCAGGAGAGCCTTTTTCTGTACGGTACGCCGGAAAATGTCAGCGGGGCATCTCCCTGGACGGCTTATACGAGCCGGGGCGTGATGGGCTTTGAGGGAGAATCGCTGGACGCGTATATTGATCATGAGATTACGGTTTTATGCCGCGGCAGCGAGATCATCCGCCTGACAGAGGATGTGTCGGATCAGGTGACGTACCGGAACGTATGGCTCGTACCGGACGGGGCGGGCCGGATGAAGCTTTACATAGGAACCATTGCGCGTGAATTCCCCCTTCCGGACGGACTGGCGCAGGAGGACGGAGCGCTGGCCGACGTGTCTCTCGAAAAGGGGGAGATAAAAAAGCTGTCCCTGAAAAATGATACGGTGGAAGGAAAGGTGCTGGCTGTCCGGGAGGATTCCATCGAGATCGAGGGCTACGGGACGCTTAAGCTGGACGCGGATTTTAAGGTTTATAAGACATATGGCGTGGTCCGCGAGCAGAGGAAGAGCCAGATCGTGGTCGGCTATGATCTGGGGAAATTCGTGGTGGCGGATCAGAAGATCTGCGCCGCGCTCCTGACCAAAAGCTTTTCCGCCAAAAATATTCGCGTGCTTATTATGAATACGGGATTTTCTTCGATCTTCCATGAGGAGATTGCGCTTCGCAGCGAATGCGGGATGCGGCTTACGTATCACGGGAAAGAGGAAACCGTGGAAGCGGGAGCAAGCCTGATCCTCAAAGCGGATGATGCGCGCCTGAAGGAAGGACGCTTAAGGATTGAACCGCTGGATCCGCAGAAGGAGATCACCGTGGCGGGCATCAGCCGCCGTCAGGGCGCGCCTTCTTATTTCGGCAGCTTTGAGGTGATGCGGGAGCCGGAGGGGCTGCTGCTTTTAAATGAGCTGGATATTGAGGATTATCTGACGCGGGTGGTGCCGAGCGAGATGCTGACCTCCTTTGAGCTGGAGGCGCTGAAAGCGCAGGCCGTCTGCGCGAGGACTTATGCATACCGCCAGATTCAGGCCAATTATTACAGCCAGTACGGCGCGCATGTGGACGACAGCACGAATTATCAGGTGTATAACGATGAAAAGGCCAGCGAGCGGACGGACCGGGCGGTGAAGGAGACCGAGGGAAAGCTCGTATTTTATGGCGGGGAGCCGGTGGAGACCTTTTATTTCTCAACCTCCTGCGGCTATTCCACGGACGGGACTATCTGGGGCGCCGCGCCGGAGGATGTGCCGTACCTCAAAGGCTTTTTCCTAAACAGCGGAAGGAAGGCGGCCGGCGTGCCGGGAAATGAGGAATTTTCTGAGTTTATAAGAGGACAGGGAAGCCGCAATTATGACTCGGACTATCCGCTGTACCGGTGGAAAACGACGGTCACGAGCGCGATGATCGAGGAAAAAGCGCCGGAGATCGGCAGGCTCCAGGCGATCATGGTCACGGAGCGCGGGATCGGCGGCATCGCGAAGGCGGTGAAGCTCATCGGAAGCGAAGGGGAGAAGACGCTTAAGGGGCAGACGCCGATCCGCTCTACATTGGGATCGCGGGAGCTTGTGTATACAAGAAATGACGCGAGCACGATGACCGACTGGGCAAGCCTGCCGAGCGCGTTTATCGATGTGGATGAGACGGCCAGGGATGAGGAAACCGGGATACGGACTTTTACTATCTGGGGCGGCGGGTATGGCCACGGCGTGGGCATGAGCCAGAACGGCGCGCAGCAGATGGCAAAGGAGGGGGAGGATTATGAGGCGATTCTGACCTTTTTCTTTGATGGGGTTGAGGTGAAGGAGGTCGAGGGGTGAATTTGGATGCAGCGGTTCGGGTTTTGTGAAGAAGTGTCATTTGCTTAAGGCGTATGTGAGCTGTGGTTTATTGTGAGGGGGCCGCCAGCTCCTGTATCCAGCGGAACCCCGCTTCCGCCCGGAGAAAAGCGCAGCGGACGCTAAGCTCGAAAAGACCTCGCTAAGCGCCGGCGGTTTTCTGCGGGTTCCTTATGGATACAGGAGCTGGCTGCGTTATCAGCGGGCTTGGGACGAATCTCATATTGCCGAAAGTTTTGTATTAATTTTGTCTGGCATAGACGGGTAAGAATATGTTTCTTATGATACAGCCGTGATGAGCCATGTTATCTGTTGCTTTTATTAAAGCTTGCCGGGCCTGCAGCCAGAGTCCGATACTAAAATGTACTCTCGGAATCTCTCTGCGCCTGCTTTTGCGGCTGATTTTCCGCCAGATGCACCCAAATTTAATCAACGTACGCTCCACGTACGCCTCATAAATTTGTGCACATCTGACAAAAAATCATCTCACAAAATCAGGCACAGCGAGATTCCGAGAGTACATTAAATCCATAAGGAGCCCGTTATAAATCAAGCTTCATATCCCCCTCCCGGATCCATCCGAGCCTTCTCAATGCACTCCCAAACAAAAGCGTCAGCGCCGCGGGAAGCACGAAGCAGACAAGCAGTATACCGGGCCACATAGCGGGATTGCGGCTTTCCTGCATAGCGGCATAGATGCCGATGGGGCCTACCATGCCGCATGTCCCCATGCCGGCGCCCTCGGGGATGTTTTCCAGCTTAAAGATCACGGTGGAGACGGGGCCTGTTATCATGGAGGCCAGGGTGGGGGCGATCCAGATCCGGGGATTGCGGACGATGTTTCCCATCTGCAGCATGGAGGTTCCGAGCCCCTGGGCCAGGAGGCCGCCCCATTTATTTTCGGAAAAGCTTAAGACGGCGAAGCCGATCATCTGCGCGCAGCACCCGGCTGTGGCCGCGCCTCCGGCCAGGCCGTCGAGGCCCAGCATGATACAGATGGCCGCGCTGCTGATGGGGAGCGTGAGGGCGACGCCGATGAGCGCGGAAACCAGGATCCCCATAAAGAACGGCTGCATGACGGTGGCGGTTTTGACGAGATTGCCGAACGCGCTCATGAAGGCAGAGACGCCGGGGCCGACGAACCGGGCGGCAAAAGCGCCGCTGATGATGGTGACGGCGGGGGTCAGGAGGATATCGACCGGCGTCTCCTTTGAGATAAGCTTTCCCAGCTCCACGGCGAGGATTGTGGCGATCAGGGCCCCTACCGGCCCGCCCAGGTCATTTCCGGCGATTCCGACCGTGGCGGCGGAAAACAGGACGAGCTGCGGGGCTTTCAGCGCATAGGCAATGGAGACGCCGAGGGCGGCTCCGGTAGCGCTCTTTGCGTAGGAAGAGATGATCTCAAAAAACTGGATATGGGTGCGCTGGCCAAGGGTGGAGAAGATGGTTCCGACCAAAAGCGAGGCGAATAAGCCAAAGGCCATCGCGCCCAGGGCGTCGATCAGATAGGCCTGGACGGAAATGTTGACCTGTTTTCGTTTCAGAAAATCCTTAAAAGCAGTCTGGCTCATGGGAAGCCCTCCTTTGCAGATGGATAATTTTAACGCGCGTGCGCGTTATCTTATTGTAGCATATTTACGGCAAAAAGAAAATCGAAGATTGACAACTTTCATTTTTGTGAATTTTCATTGCAGGCATTCGCTGCGATATGTTATAATATAGGTAATAAAGGAGGACGACAGGGCGCGGGCCGCCGGGATGTGCAAAAGGAGAATAGGGATGCGTAAAAGGATATGTCCGATCTGTGATCATGAAATGAAAACCAGACATTACTGCCATTTTTGCAGGAGCTTTGTGCGCCGGCCGGACGTGGCTGATGTCAATTATTACTTAAATGAGCGCCATCCGGCGAATGAGAGGAACTGCGAATACCACGCGTTTTCCCAGGTTCCGCCCGCGCCCGGGCGAGCCGCGCAGCCGCCTGCGCCGGCCCGCGGGACAGGAAACCCGCCGCCGTCTCCGGGGCGCGCCGGGACGGGGGCCGCGCAGGCAGGGCCGGGACGCGCCGCCGGGATGGGGAGCGTGCAGACTTCCCTGGGGCGCGCCGGGATGAGGAATCTGCCGCCCGCGCCGGCCCGGACAGGGGCGAAGAGCACGCAGACGCCCCAGGCAGGCGACGGGATGGGAGGGATGACCTCTGTGTTTGTTATTATCACGATCATCATCCTCCTGTTGATTGCGCTGGGCGGGATGCTTCCCTTCCTTGTGTTTTTGTTTTGAGACATGCAGCGGGGGCCGCTGGCCTGCCTGCGGCATGTTTGAGGCGGCCCGTCCTGTAAAGGGGGCGGATCGTTATAGATGGTAACGGTCAGGATATCCGCACCGTTACAAAAAATGCTTCTGAGCGCCATCATGTAACCTGATTTTATGAGACATAAGCCGGTAGATGTTAGTAGAGTTGGAATACTTCAGATGACAAGCGAGGTGGGGAAGCTATGACAATTTCAACAAAAGGACGATACGCGCTCCGTATGCTGGTTGATTTGGCGGAGCACCAGGACAGAGGGTACATTGCTTTGAGGGATATTGCAGTCAGGCAGGGGATTTCCAAGAAGTATCTGGAGCAGATTATTCCGCTTTTGAACCAGTCGGATATTCTCCTGGCGACCCGCGGCTTTCAGGGGGGCTACCGTTTATTTGGGAGGCCGGAGGAATATACAGTGGGGCAGATTTTGCGCATTACGGAGGGAAAGCTGGCCCCGGTGGCCTGCTTAAAGCACGATCCGGTTGAGTGCAGCCGAAGCGGCCAGTGCCCGACGCTTCCGGTCTGGAGGGGGCTTTACCAGGTGATCAACGAATACCTGGACAGTATCACCCTGCAGGACATCCTTGACGGAAACGTACAGAAGCGGTAGGCCGGCCGCCCCGCCGTTCATCACAGGGGAAGGGCGGCCCGGCCATGCGTTTGCCGCAGATGTACGTCCGCTTCGGATGAATGCGGACAGTATACCGGGAAATAACAGGGACAAAGGAGCAGATGAACATTGAAGATCAGAGATATTTTAGGCAAAGGAAAGCCCACGCTCTCGTTCGAGGTTTTTCCGCCTAAGGAGGAGAGCAATTATGAGTCCGTTGAGCGGGCCGCGTTTTCGATCGCACAGCTTAAGCCGGCGTTTATGAGCGTTACGTACGGCGCGGGCGGCGGGACGAGCCGCTATACCATCGGCATCGCGTCGGATCTGCAAAGACAATGCGGCGTTACCGCCCTGGCGCATCTGACGTGTGTTTCTTCAACCCGTGACGAGGTGAAGGAGCGCCTTTTGCAGATGCGGGAGGCCGGCATTGAAAATGTCCTTGCGCTTCGGGGGGATATCCCCAAAGGCGGCCCGCTGGCGGCGGACTACCGGTACGCGTCGGAACTGATCCGCGATATCAGGGAGGCGGCCCCGGATCTGTGTATCGGCGCGGCCTGCTATCCGGAGGGCCATGTGGAGTCGGAGAATAAGACAGCGGATATCGTCCACCTGAAGGAGAAGGTGGAGGCCGGCTGCGATTTTGTGACGACGCAGATGTTTTTTGACAATAACCTCCTCTACAATTATCTGTACAGGATCCGGGAGCAGGGGATTACCGTTCCGGTGGTAGCTGGGATCATGCCTGTGACGAATGTGAAGCAGATCGCACGGATTGTGGGCATGTCCGGGACCTGCCTGCCGCCGCGTTTTAAGGCGGTACTGGACCGTTTCGGGGATCGCCCGGCGGCCATGAAGCAGGCGGGGATCGCGTATGCCACGGAGCAGATCATTGATCTGCTTGCCAACCATGTCGATGCGGTTCATGTGTATTCTATGAATAAGCCGGACGTGGCGGGGCAGATCCGGGAGAGCCTGTCGGAAATTCTTTGAGGAGCCGGATGAGTATGGAAGTAAACCGCCGTGAAATTTACCGCTATATGGGCTATGGGAGCGCCGGACCGGATGAACGGGTGAGGGAGCTTACAGAGAGCTGCCTTCTGGAGCTTATGGAGGCCGCGTCGCCGCGTTCCTGTTCGCGCCGTTTTCCGCTGCGGATATGGCCGGACGGGACGCTTGATTTTAGCTGCTTTACCGTGAAAAGCGGCCAGCTACAGAAGAATCTGGAGGGCTGCGAAGAGGCGGTTCTCTTTGCGGCCACGCTGGGCACAGGGGTGGATTTCCTACTGCGGCGCTGCAGCCATGTGTCCATGAGCCGGGCGGTTGTGCTGCAGGCCGCGTCGTCGGCCCTTCTGGAGGCGTACTGCAATCAGGAGAATGAACGCTTAAAGGAGGAGGCGCGGGCGCGCGGCTTCTATCTGCGGCCGCGCTTCAGCCCGGGATACGGCGACTTCCCGCTGGAGGCGCAGAAAGGGCTTTTCAGGGCCCTGCAGGCAGAAAAGCAGATTGGCGTTACCCTGACCGATCGTCTCTTGATGGCTCCGTCGAAATCTGTGACGGCCGTGATCGGGGCGGGAAGGACAGATGCGCATTGTGAGATGGAAGGGTGCGAGGCATGCGGGAAGGCGGACTGCCCTTACCGGAGAGGATAGAGCATGGGAATACTGGACGAGCTTAAGAAACGGATCATATTGTTTGACGGAGGGATGGGAAGCCTTCTGCAGGAGCGGGGCCTAAAGCCAGGCGAGCTCCCGGAGCTGTGGAATCTGACGTATCCGGAGGCGGTGTATGACATCCACAGCGCATATCTTGCCGCCGGGTGCGATATTATTTTAACGAATACCTTTGGGGCAAACCGGCTGAAATATGCAGGAACGGGCGGGCCCGGCGTGGAGGAGATCGTAAGGGCCGGCACAGAGAATGCAAAGCGGGCCGTAAAGGCCGCGGGCAGGGGTTTTACGGCCCTGGATATCGGGCCTACGGGAAAGCTTTTAAAGCCTATGGGCGATCTCGGTTTTGAGGAAGCGGTCGCTGTATTCGGGGAGGTTGCGGAGGCAGGCGCAAAAGCAGGCGCGGATCTCATCGTGATTGAGACGATGAGCGATATGTATGAGCTCAAGGCGGCGGTTCTGGCCGCAAAGGAGCGCGCGAAGCTTCCGATCTTTGCGACCGTGATCTTTGACGGCTCGGGCAAGCTCTTAACAGGCGGTACGCCGGAGGCCGTTACGGCCATGCTGGAGGGCCTGGGCGTGGACGCCCTGGGCATCAACTGCGGCCTGGGGCCGATCCAGATGAAGCCACTGGCAGAGCGCCTGACCGCCTGCGCGTCGATCCCTGTGATTGTCAACCCCAACGCCGGCCTTCCGAGGAGCGAGAAGGACCGGACCGTCTATGATATTACGCCTTCCGAATTTGCAGAGGTCATGGATTCGATCCTGGATTTGGGCGTTTCCGCCGTGGGCGGGTGCTGCGGGACGACGCCGGAGCACATGCGCCTTTTAAAGGAGCGCGTAAGGGTGCGTCCCGCGCCGCGCATTGAAAAAAAGAACCGCACCGTGGCAGCCTCCTATGCGGCGGCCGTGGAATTTGGCAGGGAGCCTGTGATCATCGGCGAGCGGATCAACCCCACGGGCAAGCCGCGGCTTAAGAAAGCGCTGATCGGGCATGATCTGGAGTTCATCCTGGGGGAGGGGATTGCCCAGCAGGAAAGCGGGGCCGCGGTTCTGGACGTAAACGCCGGGCTTCCTGAGATCGACGAGGCTTCTGTGATGGCGGAGATCGTGGCCGAGCTGCAGTCCGTGACCGAGCTGCCGCTCCAGCTTGACACGTCGGATCCAAAGGCTCTCGCGGCGGCGCTGCGCGTCTACAACGGAAAACCGCTCGTCAATTCCGTGAACGGAAAGAAAGAAGTCATGGACGCCGTGTTTCCCCTTGTGCGGCATTACGGGGGCGTACTGGTCGCCCTGACGCTCGACGAAGAGGGCATCCCGGAGACGGCCGACGGACGGCTCGCCATCGCCCGCCGGATCTACGCGGAGGCAGAGCGATACGGAATCGGCAGGGAGGACATCCTGATCGACGCCCTGTGCATGACCATCAGCTCCAATCCGGAGAGCGCGCTGACGGTTCTCGAGACGGTCCGCCGCGTCAAAACAGAGCTGGGCGGCCGGACCATCCTTGGCGTCTCCAATATTTCCTTCGGCCTCCCGCTGCGCGAACACATCAACGCCGCATTTTTTACCATGGCGCTGTCCGCCGGGCTTGACGCGGCGATCGTAAACCCGAATTCAAGGGAAATGATGTGTTCGTACCATAGCTTCCGCGCCCTCCATGCGCTGGATCCGTACTGCAGCGATTATATCCGCATCTACGGGCCGGAGGCGGCCGCGAAAAAGAAGGCCGGCGGCCAGGGAGCGCTCCCGGGGCCAGCAGCATCTCCTGAGACGGGCTTATCAGGAGCCGCGGCGCCCTCTGAGGCCCGGCTATCCCCTGAGGATTCGGAGGCGTTCCTCGCGGCCAGCGTGGAGCGGGGCTTAAAGGATCAGGCCGCGCGGGCCGCAGAGCAGCTTCTGAAGGAACGCCCTGCCCTGGAGATTATTGATTCCTGCATGATCCCTGCCCTTGACCGGGTCGGAAAGGGCTTTGAGGCCGGAACCGTGTTCCTGCCCCAGCTTCTTATGAGCGCAGAGGCGGCCAAGGCGGCCTTTGGCGTCATAAAGGAGAGCATGGAAGCGTCCGGCAGCGCGCAGGGACAAAAGGAGCGGGTGATCCTCGCCACCGTAAAAGGCGATATTCACGACATCGGAAAAAATATCGTAAAGGTTCTGCTGGAAAATTACAGTTTTCAGGTCATGGATCTCGGCAAGGACGTGAGCCCGGAGCGGATTGCCGAAGAGACGGTTAAAGGCCATGTGAAGCTGGTGGGTTTAAGCGCGCTGATGACCACCACGGTCCCGGCCATGGAGGAGACGATCCGCCTTTTGAGAAAGGACGCGCCCTGGGCGAAGGTCATGGTGGGCGGCGCGGTGCTGACAGAGGAATATGCAATGACGATTGGAGCGGATGCGTATTGTAAGGACGCGATGGCCTCGGTGGAGTATGCGAAGAGGGTATATAACATGTAAATGTTTCAGGCGGCATGGACCCGCCTCTGCTCCTTCTTACGGCGTTTCCCCGTCTGCATTATGTCGGCTGCTTTCTGGAATAACATGGACAATAGGTATATATGGCTTGAATTTACGGAAAAATTTGATATAATAAAATTATCAATCAAAAAGCCGGTGCGAAATGGTGACGATAGAACAGCTAAAAGCGTTAAATAAGCCTGAAAATATAGCGATAACAGAGCATGCCAGAATCCGCTTATATGAGCGGATGATAAGTATTGATGGTATTGTAAACGGTATCCATACAGGTGAGATTATCAAACAGTATGAAGATGATAAACCATTACCAAGTTGTCTGCTCTTGGGTTTTTCTGTGAAATCACAACATATTCATATAGTTGTAAGCTGTGATACGGATTTCATATATTTAATAACAGCATATTTTCCTGATCCAGATCGATGGGAAAGTGATTTTAAGGTAAGAAGGGGGAGATGATGATGGTATGTATGGAATGCGGGGCGAGAGCAGACAAGGGATATACAACAAGTGTTACAGATTTGGGAAACTGTCTGTTGATTGTGCGGAATGTCCCTTGTTATAAATGTACGGAATGCAATGAAATTATCTATACAGGCGATGTGATTAAGAGGCTGGAGCAGATCACAGAGCAGGCGAAACAATTTACACAGGAAATTTCTATTGTAAATTACAGCAGTGCTGCATAAAAGGGAGGAGAGAAGAGAACGATGTTATCGAAAAAATTAACGGTAGTAAACCCGTCCGGGCTTCATCTGAGGCCGGCGGGAGTATTATCCCAGACCGCGATGAAATTTAAGAGCAACATCACGATCGAGTGCGGGGAGAAGGAGATCAAGGCAAAAAGCGTTTTAAACGTGATGGCCGCGGGGATCAAGTGCGGTACGGAGATTGAGCTTATCTGCGACGGCCCGGATGAGGCGGAGGCGCTTAAGACGATTTCAGAGGCGATCGAGAGCGGGCTGGGAGAGGGCTGAGCCCTGCCTGCGCCGAAAAAGGCAGGCCCCGGAGCGGGGCGCGCCGGGATGTGTACGGGAAGTGAAAGGTAAGGAACTGCGGGAGTATAGCTCCTGCAGTTACGAAAGGGGGAGAGTATTGCACAGGGGGCGATACTCTCCTTTCAGCAAAAGGAGCGTTGATATGAAGTTAAGGGTATATGAGCACAAGACGCAGTATTATGAGACGGATCAGATGGGAATCATCCACCACGCGAATTATCTGCACTGGTTTGAGGAGGCCAGGGTGGATATGATGGATCAGATGGGGATGGGGTACGCGCAGATGGAGAAGCAGGGGATTATATGCCCGGTTCTCTCGGTCCACAGCGAGTACAAGAGCATGGCGCGGTTCGGGGAGACGGTCCAGATTCTGGTTCATTTAAAAGAGTATAACGGGATCCGGATGACGCTTGAATACACGGTGATCGACAAGGAGACGGACATGGTGCGCTGCGTGGGAGAGAGCCGCCACTGCTTTCTGAACCGGGACGGAAAGCCCGTTTCCTTAAAGCGCAATTACCTTGAGATGGACAAGGCGTTCCGCGAGTATACAGGGGAAAACGGGGAGGAAGGCTGACGGATGCAGGGGCTTTATGAAGCGGAATTTTTTCTTCTGCACCGTATCCAGGAGCTGCGCGCGCCTTTTCTGGACTGGTTCATGGAGCGGGTTTCCTTTCTGGGAAACGGCGGGTGGCTGTTTATCGTGACAGGGCTTTTGCTGATCGTCCCGAAACGGACGAGACGGGTTGGGATTTCAGTTCTCCTCTCGCTCCTGTGCGGCTTTTTGATTGGCAATCTGTTCCTTAAGAATGCGGTGATGCGCAGCCGCCCCTGCTGGCTGGACGGGACGGTTGCGCTGCTGGTCGCGAGCCCGGCGGATTACTCGTTTCCCTCCGGCCATACGCTGGCGGCGTTTGAGACAGCGGTCAGCGTGTTTCTTTACCACAGGCCCTTTGGAATCGTTATGCTTGCCCTGGCCGCATGCATCGCCTTTTCCAGGATGTATCTGTTCGTCCATTTTCCGACGGACGTGCTGTGCGGGATGCTTCTGGGCGCGGTGATCGCGGTCTGTGTACATATTTTGGTTGAAAAATACAAAAGATATGGTATACTGGACATGCGAAAAAAAAGTCACGCAAAACATGACAATCAGAGAAACGCAGAGTAGGGATACAGGCGTTAAGTGCCGGCTGGACGGGGAGTTGCCAGCCGGACGAAGGGTAGACGCGGTTTGCGGCCGGGAGAAGGGCGAAACCGCGGTATATTCCGCGGTCTGTACCCCGCATCCCGCTGCATCGTGGATAGGAAATATCTTCTGATGTAGATCGAGAGGCCTGCATGAAAAGGAGGTATTTTTTTATGAAGAAGTTTGCAGCCATTTACAGGGATTCCTACCGTGAACTGAAAAACATAAGGGCCGTTACCGCGGCGGCCATGTTCATGGCAATTTCCGTCGTTCTGGGGTATTTTACCATCGAGGCCGGGCCGTATTTAAAGATCGGCTTTGGGAGCGTGGTAAACCAGTTTGTCTATTATTTATTCGGCCCGGTGTTAGGCGGTGTGTACGGGGCAATCCTGGATATCGTCAAGTTTGTGGCCAAGCCCACAGGCCCGTATTTTCCGGGATATACGTTTAACGCCGCCCTGGCCGGCGTCATTTACGGAACCTTCCTCTACAAGAGGCCGCTGTCGTTTGCACGTGTGCTCGCCGTGCATCTGGCGATCGTGCTGATCGTCAATATGGGCCTCACGACGCTGTGGCTCAGCCTGACCTCGGGCAAGGCGTTTCTCGCGCTTTTACCGGTGCGGGCAGTCAAGAACCTGATTAAATGGCCGGTGGACTCCATGATTGTGTACCTGATCGTGAGCCGTCTGGAGGCGATCGGCCTTGTGCGGACGATCCGGGGCCGGAAGGAAGGAAAGAGCTGCCGGGCCGCGGTCCGCAGGTGACGCGCCGTCAAACTTCCATATATGCAGAAAGGAAAATGTAAAAATGAGTGAAAGTTGCAATCATAATTGTGAAAGCTGCAGCGAGAACTGTTCGCAGCGCACGGCGCAGAGTTTTCTGGAGCCGTTACATCCTCAGAGCTCGGTGAAAAAGGTCATCGGCGTGGTCAGCGGCAAGGGGGGCGTGGGCAAATCGCTTGTCACCTCCCTGACTGCCTGCGGGCTGCGGGCGCGGGGCCACAGGGTGGGGATTCTGGACGCGGATATCACAGGGCCGTCGATCCCCAAGGCATTCGGCCTGCATGGGACAGTGCATGTGACCGATGATCAGCTCATGCTGCCGGCGGAGAGCGCGACGGGAATACAGGCGCTCTCCTCCAACCTGATTCTGGATCACGAAACGGATCCCGTGATCTGGCGCGGCCCGATTGTGGGCGGGGTGATCAAGCAGTTCTGGAGCGAGGCGCTCTGGAAGGATATTGATTATATGCTCGTGGATATGCCTCCCGGGACGGGAGACGTGCCGCTGACCGTATTCCAGTCCCTTCCGCTGAACGGCATTATCATCGTGACCTCCCCGCAGGAGCTGGTTTCCATGATCGTGGCCAAGGCGGTCAATATGGCCAGAAAGATGGACATCCCGATTCTCGGTCTGGTTGAAAATATGAGCTACCTGGAATGTCCGGACTGCAAAAAGCGGATCTCCGTATTCGGGGAGAGCCGGGTGGAGGAGACGGCGAAGGAGTACGGGATTCCCGTGCTGGCGAAAATACCCATTGACCCGAAGATTGCGGACGCCGTGGATCAGGGCGCCGTGGAATATATAGAAGCCCCGTGGCTTGCGCAGGCGGTGGATGCGGCGGAGCGGGTTTAGCATCCGGCCGATACAAATTTAATGGATTCTTTAGTTGTGTCAAAGCGGCGTCTCATGTATAATAAAAGCAGATTAAACCGAAAGAAAAAATGGGGTGCTTTTGATGAACACGAATTTGAATCCGAGCAGCGAGATCAGCCATTTTGCGCTGAATGCCCCAAAGGAAATTGAGATTCCTGAGAGCCTGATGGGGATGGCTCAGCAGCTTAAGGAGAGCCTGATGCAGTATACCTGCGCCATACGGGAAGTGAAGACAAAGCTGGAGGTTTTGAATGACGAGCTTTCCGTAAAGAAGTCCAGAAATCCGATTGAGATGATCAAGTCAAGGGTGAAGCGGCCGCAAAGCATTATCGATAAGCTGCACAGGCGCGGCCTTCCCGTGACGGTGGAATCCATGACGCAGCATCTGGACGATATCGCGGGGATCCGCGTGATATGTTCCTTTATTGACGACATCTATGAGATCAGCCGGATGCTGGCCCGGCAGGATGATATCAAGGTGATCGCCATTAAGGATTATATCCGCAGCCCGAAGGAAAACGGGTACCGCAGCTATCACATGATTGTGGAGGTGCCGGTGTTTTTCTCAAACTGCAAAAAGATGATGCGGGTGGAGGTGCAGATCCGGACCATTGCCATGGATTTCTGGGCCAGCCTTGACCATCAGTTGAAATATAAAAAGCAGCTTGATGAATTTGACGCCGCCGAGATCGGCGCGCAGCTCAAGGAATGCGCGGAGATCATAGCAGGAACGGACTGGAGGATGCTGGATATCCGCCGCCGGATTGAGGATAAGGGCTTTGTTGTGGATAATACTTAGCGTTCAGGCGGCGGGCGATTGCGGACAGCGGCGGCGTTTTGTAGCGGTTGAGAGGCGCTCGGAACCGTTACAGCGTTTCAATAGAGATAGTAGGACAGGGTTTCGGCGATACGGAACCCTGCTTTTTTATACAGCGATACGGCCGGCAGGTTATCGCCGGAAACGTGGAGGAAGACGAGGCGCACGCCTTCCCGGGCGAGAAATGCCAGGACATGGGAGAGGGCCCGGCTTCCGATCCCCCTGCGGCGCAGGGCGGGCCGGACGGATAAGCCGTAGAGGCAGGCAGACGTCCCACAGCGTATGGTATGGCAGGCGGCGTCCTCGCCGTTTCCAAGAGAAAAGGAGTAGGAAAAGACGTCCGTTGCCTCCTGGGTGACCGCGCAGATAAGGGGGGCGTCGCGGTTCCGGCTCTGAGGCGGGGGCGAGGCTTGAAGGCCGGCGGCGGCCTGAGGCCGGGACACGGCAAAAAGGCCGCCGCCGGAAAGGGGACCGCGCCCGGGCAGGGAGAGATCCATCCGGTATTCGGCATGGGAAAATTCAGCGCCCAGGGCCTCTAAGGCTTTGAGAGTCCCCCTGCCGCCCCGGCACACGGGAAACAGAAGATCCGTTTCTGAGATCTCCGTTTCGGCCGCCTCAAATAAACGCGAGAAGTATCCCCTCCTGCGAAGCGCGGGATGGGTATAGGCAATGCATTCGGCCGCGTCGTTAGAATCCGGGATTTGGGGCATAATAAGAAAAAGCGCGGCGGCAAGCCGGGCGGGCGGGGTTGTTTCATAGAGCAGGAATGTGAGATCCGCATCCTCAAGGGGAAAGCGGACAGGGGCGTCCGCCCCGTTTTTACAGGCATCCTCCAGCCTGCCCAGATCGCGCTTATGGGCCGCTGTCAGGGCGGCGGTTTTAATCAGCTTCACCAAACAATCCTCCTTTGGACGCATTATAACTTCTCGGAATCTTCAGCCCTTATTTCATGGGGCTTTCAGAACCTATTTTTCAAAAATCACCCACTTTTTTC
>NZ_CALPCY010000036.1:0-51624 GCF_943193115.1 Otoolea muris | reverse complement strand
TGATTCGTCAGGCCGGAGGCTCTGCATTGCCGGATCACATCCAGCCAGTATTGAAGTTTTACCTGTTTATCCGGAGTCAAAGTGGAAATGTCCATAGGTATTCTCCTTTATCTGGATTTAGAGTTTTTGGAGTGCCCCCTAAAAACTCTAACCCTGATTTTACAGGAGAACGCCATATATTTCACTACACGTTCTTATTTGACGCTTACGAAGATCAGGGTTTTCGGACAGTCTGGGGGGGGGTACTGGCGGCTGCAGAAGCCTGCATGGTGTGGAGCTTTGCCACATACCAGGTTCTCGTCCCATATTTTATAGCGGTCAGCGCGCTGCTGTTTATTGTGTTTTATCTTCTGGGGGAGGCGAGAGAGCGATATTTTGATATGTGCCTGCGGATCGTTCTGGCCTTTCTGGCCGGTTTTGCGCTCTACAGCATACTTTCCAGGGTTCTGGTGTGGCAGTATTTCGGACAGATCGGCGCCACGCCCCTGTCAGATACCTATATGAGATGGGGGAACGCCCCGGTGTGGGAGTGCATATCAGGTATCGTACGCGATGTAAGGGATGTTGCCCTTGCCAGGGTTCTGGTGTTCAGCCGGTATTATATATTTATGACGCCTGCGTTTATGGCTCTTGCAATCGCGCAGGGAAAAAAGACGGGGAAAAAACAGTACCCGCTGCTGATCCTTGGGGTTCTGATTTTTGTCGGCTCGCCGTTTTTACTGTCCGCCGTGCTGGGAAATTTGGTGGTGATCCGGGCATGCCTGGTGTATCCGGCGGTGTTCGCCGCAACGGTGGGGCTGATCCCTGTGCTTTTGTCAGAACGGTTTCCGCAGAAGCATTTTTTAAAGTGGGCGGCCGTGGCTTTAAGCGGAATCATGCTGTGCAGCCAGATCAGCATTTCAAACAGGTACGCTGAGCTTGTCCATGCAACGGCTGAGGCGGATGTGCGGTTTGCGCATGAAATTTATATGAAAAAACAGGAAGTGCTGTCAGAGTATGGTATCGGGAATGGGGATTGGGTTCCGATCGTATTTGCGGGGAAACGGCGTCCGGAGTTTCCGGGATGCTATATCGAGCCCAACCATGCAACCGGTATTTCATTTTTTGAGATCGACAGCGGCCATGTGGACGGCACGGGGCGGATTGCGCGTATGATGTGCAGTACGGGAATGAAAACGGCAGAGCCGTCCATTGAACAGTTTGAACAGGGAATGGAGGATGCAAAGGCCATGCCTGTATGGCCTCTGGAGGGCTCATGCAGATATAATGAGGAGCTGCAGATGATAGTCGTGAAATTATCGGATGATGCCGAATAAAACGACCTTTTCTCATAGGAATCTGCGGAGCCGGAGGCTGGACGGCCATGGCGGTTCAGCATAAAACAACCGTTATAAGGAATCCCGCAGTTCTTATGCCATAGCGGTATAAGGGCTGCGGGATTTATGTCTTTTCGTCAGTTTCACGCCCAATGACAAAACTCCGGGCTTCAGAGCCTATTTTAAATAACAATAACCGGGCCCAAACGGGTTATGCGCCGCTCAGAGCTTCACGGCCCGGCGGCCCATATTCCAGACTCATCTATCGCCTATCACAACCTCCACCCGATACCGCTTTCCCCCGCCCTCCGGCCGCAGCACAGGGGATGAAACAGGAACGCCGTCCAGGGTGATCGCTGCGATGCCCTTTTCCACATGCCCGGGGTTCGTCACATGGATGGAATATACGGCCCCCCGGTAGCTGCGCGTTACGGTAAACTCCTCAAGCTCCGCGGGAATGCACGGATCGATGCGCAGCCCGTCAAATTCGGGCCGGATGCCGAGGATGTACTGCGAGACATTCACAAAAGCCCAGGCCGCCGTGCCGGTCAGCCAGCTATTCTTTGCCTCGCCGTGGCGCGGGGCGTCCCTTCCGGCGATCATCTGGGAGTAAACATACGGCTCCGTGCGGTGGATGTGGCTGATATCCTCTATGTAGGCGGGGGCGGTTCTCCTGTAGATTAAAAAGGCCCGGTTTCCGCGTCCGATGCAGGTTTCCGCAATGGAGACCCAGGGATTATTGTGGCAGAAGATGCCTGCGTTTTCCTTATATCCGGGCGGATAGGAGGAGATCTCGCCCAGATTTACGTAATATTCCTGATAGGCCGGCTGCTGCAGTACAATGCCGTATTCCGTGTCCAGCCGTTCTTTTACGGAGTCGAGCGCCTGCTTTGCCAGGCCCCCCTGTATGCCGATGCCGGCCAGGACGCAGAAGCCCTGCGGTTCGATGTAGATCTGGCCTTCCTTACAGGTATGGGAGCCGACCGGCGCGCCCGCCGCGTCATAGGCGCGCAGGAACCACCTGCCGTCCCAGCCGTGCCTTAATACGGCCTGCTCGATCTGATCCACACAGGACAGCGCCCGCGCTGCTTCCGCACTCTGTCCCACAAGCTGATTGATCCGCGCATACTCCCGCCCGTATCTGACAAACATGGCGGCAATGAAGACAGACTCCGCCACCGGGCCCTCCGAAGGGCCGAAGGTCTGGAAGGATTCGCCGGGCTCTTCGGAAAAGCAGTTTAGGTTCAGGCAGTCGTTCCAGTCGGCGCGGCCGATCAGGGGCAGGCCGTGGGGGCCGAGATGGCTCATGGTATAGTCAAAGGAGCGCGTTAAATGAACGAGCAGCGGACGGGCCAGCTCTGGACGGTTATCAAAATCCACCATTTCGTCCAGGATCGACAGATCGCCCGTCTCCTTAATATAGGCGGCCGTCCCGGCAATGAGCCACAGGGGATCGTCATTAAAGCCGCTCCCGATGTCGGAATTCCCCTGTTTGGTCAGGGGCTGATACTGATGGTAGGCGCTGCCGTCCTCAAACTGGGTGGCGGCGATGTCCAGGATGCGCTGCCTGGCCCGGTCAGGGATCAGGTGGACAAAGCCCAGCAGATCCTGGCAGGAATCGCGGAAGCCCATCCCGCGCCCGGTTCCTGACTCGTAGTAGGAGGCAGAGCGCGACATGTTGAAGGTCACCATGCACTGATACTGGTGCCAGATATTGACCATGCGGTTTAAGCGTTCGTCGCCGCTCTCCAGGCAGAAACGGGACAGAAGGCCGTCCCAGTAGCGTTTCAGCTCTGAAAGGGCCTGCTCCGCCTGGGAATCGGTTGAAAAGCGCTCCATGGCCGCCAGGGCCCGCTTCTTATTTATGATGCCGGGCGCCTCCCACTTGTCATCCCGCGGGTTTTCACAGTAGCCGAGCAGAAAGATCAGGCTTTTTGACTGGCCGGGCGCAAGCGTGATGTTCAGATAATGGGAGCCGATGACAGCGCCGCCGCTGGCCATGGAGTTCCCCGGCGTTCCCTTAAGAACCGCGGCGGGCCGCTCAATGCTTCCGTACACGCCCAGGAAGGCGTCGCGGCTGGTGTCAAAGCCCTGGATCTCATCATTGACCGCATAATAGGCGAAATGACTGCGCCGCTCGCGGTATTCCGTCTTGTGGTATATCGCAGAGCCGCACACCTCGACTTCGCCAAGGCTTAAATTACGCTGGAAATTCGAGGCGTCGTCCACCGCGTTCCAGAAACAGAATTCCACATAGGAGAAAAGCTCCAGGCTCTGCTCCTGTTCTGTCTCGTTGGTGAGGACGAGCCGGTTGACCTCGCAGGGCTCATGCAGAGGGACAAACGCGGTCAGCGCGGCGGATATCCCGTTTTTGGAAGAACAAAAGCGGCTGTAGCCCAGGCCGTGCCGGCACTCGTAGGAGTCGGTCTTTGTCTTGCAGGGCTGCCACCCCGGCGTCCAAATTTCACCCATATGGCGGATAAAATAATACCTGCCGTTCGTGTCCGCCGGCACGTTGTTATAGCGGTAGCGCGTCAGGCGCAGGAGCTTGGCGTCCCGGTAGAAGCTGTAGCCGCCGCAGGTATTTGAGATCAGTGAGAAAAAGTCTTCATTGCCCAGGTAATTGATCCAGGGCAGAGGCGTGTCTGGGGAAGTGATGACATATTCCCTGGCAGCGTCGTCAAAATATCCGTATTTCATATAAAACCTCCATAATTGTTTAAAAGTTTATCTCTGAATGTTTATCTCTGGGCGGGCCGCGCCGCCGTTTTCTTCGGTCTTTTCATAGGGCTGAAATACCCGGTTGAAAATATATGCCTGGCCGAACGCGGCGCAGGAGAAGCCGGCAAAGGCCATAAACAGCTTCATGAACGGCAGATACAGGCAGAGGGACAGGACAAAGGCGTCCGCTGCCAGAAGGGCCAGCGTGGGCCATTTATTTCCAAGAGCCAGGCGCAGGGCGTTTTTGAGCGTCCGTGCGGTGGTATTTTCAAAGCGGGCGATGAGCGGGAACGCATAGCTTACGGTCAGGAACCAGAGGATCAGCGCGCCGGCCAGAAGCCCTGCGCCCGCCAGGGCCAGGGGCGTGCCGATGGACAGCCAGAAGACGAGACCGAATAAAAGGAACGCTCCCAGGGCGGCCAGAATCAGAAACGCCGGGATCCCGGGCCGGAGATTTTCACGGAATTTCCTCAGATAGGGGCGCGCGAGGTAGCCGTATTCCCCCCGCGCCTCCCGCATCGCGACCGCGTAGAGGGCGGCGAGCGCCGGGCCGATGGTGATAACCGGAAGGCAGGTGATGAGGAATACGGCGTTCAGCGCCGCCAGATTGCAGAGTGTATTGATAAAATCCATGACGGGATTGTGAAACATGCGCTCTTTAAACATAAAAGCCTCCTTTATATTCCGGGAGTACATTCCGAAAGTACATTCTGCTCCCGGAGTCCCCGCGCGCGTGCTTTTGTATAATTGTACGTTCAGCACAGTAGGCGCGCGGTTACGTCTGACTGTTACACTAAATCTACTATATCCACAATAAATCAAAAGAGCTACCGCAAAAAAACGCTAAAAAATACATTATAAAATGGACATTTCCTGTTATAATGGCAAAAAGAAGATTTTTTGCCGGAAAAGAGGCGGGATTTTTCCGGTATTTTCCCGAACGCCCCGATGCTAGAATGAAATCACAAAGAGCAGTTAATGTACTCCCGGAATCCCGCTGCGCCCGACGTTGTGAGATTCCGGGCGTACATATAAAAAAAGGGGGTTTTAAGGAAATGTTAAAAACAAAGACTGCTGAATCGGGGACTGCCAGGAGAAAATCCGGGAGCAGCGGCTTCCGGTATTTTCTGTGGGTGCTCCCATTCATTATCATGGTGCTCCTGTTTTCCTACTTTCCGCTTCACGGGTGGATCTATTCGTTCTTTGACTACAAGCCGCCGCGAAGCCTGGCGAGCTGTGAATTTGTGGGACTCCAGTGGTTTAAGATGCTGTTCACCAACAAGACGCAGGTGGCGCAGCTTATCCAGGTGCTTAAGAACACCTTTGCGATGAGCTTTCTGGGGCTTCTCACCTCCATCCTGCCGCTGGGCTTTGCCATTCTCTTAAATGAGATTAAGAGCAAAAAATTCCGGTCCTTTGTGCAGACCTTTACGACGCTTCCGAACTTCATAAGCTGGGTTCTGGTGTTCTCAGTCGCGTTTAACCTGTTTTCATCCACCGGGATCGTGAATGTCTTTCTGATGAATATGGGCATTGTGACCGAGCCGGTGAAGTTTCTGGACAGCGATGCCCATACCTGGCTGTGGATGCTGATGTGGAATATCTGGAAGACGCTGGGCTGGGGCGCGATCATCTATCTGGCCTCCATAGCAGGCATTGATCAGGAGATGTATGAGGCGGCCTCCATCGACGGGGCGAACCGCTTTGACCAGATCCGCCATATCACGCTGCCGGCCCTTTTGCCGACGTTTTTCATCATGCTGATGATGGCGGTATCGAATTTCTTAAATAACGGGCTGGATCAATACTTTGTATTCCAGAATTCCTTTAATAAGGAACATATCCAGGTGCTGGATCTGTATGTGTACAATATCGGCATGGGCAGCAGCTATTCGCTGGCCACGGCCATCAGCATGTTAAAGAGTATTGTCAGCGTGGCCCTGCTGTCGGCGATGAATGTGATCTCAAAAAAGACGCGTGGCGAATCGATTATTTAGCGAGGTAAGGATATGAGCAGCAGTTTAAAGAGAAAAAAGACAGGCGCTGTAGACGCGGCGTTTAACATAGCCAATTATCTGATATTCGGCATTTTTACGCTTTTGTGCATTTATCCGTTCTATTATATGGTCATCAACACCATAAGCGCCAATGATTTGAGCGCGGCCGGCGCAATCCGTTTTATCCCCAGGGGGATCCATCTGGAAAACTATAAGGCCCTGGCGCAGCTTCGCGGCCTGGGCCCGGCGGCGCTGGTGTCGGTCGGAAAGACCGTTATCGGAACCGTGCTGGCCGTGCTGGTTTCCGCGTTCCTGGGCTTTATGTTTACACAGGAGCGGATGTGGGGGCGCAAGTTCTGGTACCGCTTTGTGGTCATTACCATGTATTTTAACGCGGGTCTGATCCCGATGTTCATCACCATGAAAAATCTGCATCTTTTGAATACGTTCTGGGTGTACGTCATTCCGACCGTGGTGCAGCCTTTTAATATTATCCTGGTCAAGACCTATGTGGAGTCTCTGCCAAAGGCCCTGCAGGAGGCGGCGGAGATCGACGGGGCGGGTATTTTCACAGTCTTCTGGAAGGTCATCCTTCCGACCTGCACGCCGATCCTGGCGACAGTGGCGATCTTTGCCGCGGTGAGCCAGTGGAACAATTATCAGGATACGCTGCTTTACATCATTGATCAGAAGCTTTATTCGCTCCAGTACCTGCTCTATACATACATCAACCAGGCAAGCTCCCTGGCGGCCATGGTGCGCAACAGCGGCGGGGCGGCTATGAGCGGGACAGCGCTTATGACACAGCAGACGGGAACCTCGATCCAGATGACGGTATCGGTTGTGGTCGTGCTTCCGATCCTGTGCATTTACCCGATGTTTCAGCGGTTTTTTGTAAAGGGAATCATGATTGGTTCGGTGAAGGGCTGACTGCAGGCAGGAACCAAAAAGGAGGAGAGTGTTTTATGAAAAAGAGATGGATCGCGGCCGGGCTGGCGGCTATAACGGCCGCGGCGATTTCCGGCTGCGGGGAAAAGGCGGATCCCAGAGAGCGGAACGCGGACGGATCTTATACAAACTTTATCACAGTGGATGTATATGACGAGGCGGCGAATTACCAGGGCGTCCAGAGCGGCTGGTTTGCGCAGGTGGTGAAGGAAAAGTTCAATATGGAACTGAACATTATCGCGCCCAACGTGGCCGGAGGCGGCCAGACGCTGTACCAGACGCGGTCCGCGGCCGGGGATCTGGGGGATCTGATCCTGATAAACCCCCAGAACGGCAAGCTGGCGGATCTGGTGGATGCGGGGCTTCTGCTGGACTGCGCGCCCCTGCTGGAGGGCAAATATGTGATGGACACATACGGGGATGCGGTGCGGGCCACGAACGGGCTGGTTGAGCAGGAAGGGATCTGGGTACTTCCGAACTCCGTGTCCCTGGAGCCGCCCACAGAGCCCTCGGAGGGGCTGGAGCCGACCTTTGGCCCTTATATCCGCTGGGACTACTATGCAGAGCTGGGGTATCCCACGATCGAATCCCTGGACGGTTTCCTGGAGGTTCTTAAGGATATGCAGGATCTGGCCAGGGAAAAGGAGGGCGCAAATGACATCTATGCCATCTCCCTTTTCAAGGACTGGGACGACAATATGATGAACAGCGCAAAGCAGTTTGCCTGCATGTACGGGTACGACGAGCTGGGCTTTATCCTCTCAAAGGCGGACGGGAGCGAGTACCAGAGCATCATCGACGATGATTCGATGTATGTAAAGGCCCTGCGCTTCCTGCACAGGGCGAATGAGATGGGGCTGGTGGATCCGGATTCGACGACCCAGAATTATGACACATGGTCCGCGAAATATACGAGCGGCAAGGCCCTTTACTGCCCGTGGCCGTGGGTGGGCCAGAATCTGTTTAACACGGCGGAGAACAAGGCGCAGGGAAAGGGCTTTATGCTGGCGCCCGTTGAGGATATGCGGATTCTTTCCTTTGGCAATTATCCGGAGGGAGACGCCAAGCAGGTGATCGGGATCGGCGCCAAGGCGGAGGATCCGGAGCGCCTGGCCGATTTTATTGACTGGCTGTACTCGCCGGAGGGGATCCGGCTGAACGGGCAGGCAAACGGGGCGGCCGGAATCAAGGGCCTGACCTGGGAGACGGATGAGAACGGAAAGCCGGTGCGCACTGATTTCGGCCGCAAGGCGCTTCCCATGAATTCGATGGACGTGCCGGAGGAATACGGAGGCGGAAACTGGAAGGACGGCGTTTCGGCCCTGAATTTCAAGTCCGTGAACCTCGTTGATCCGGATCCGGAGACCGGGGAGCCGTACTATGTCCTGTGCTGGAAGTCCGTGATACAGGAGGACATGACCGAGCTGGAGAGGGACTGGAGCCGCCACATGGGCTCTGACACGAGCATGGGGTATCTTCGCGAAAACGGAAAGCTTCTGGTCGCGCCCGGCGCGAATTACACCACGCCGGAGGAGGACTCAAATATCACAACCATACGCGGCCAGTGCAAGACCGCGATCGTGGATAACTCGTGGAAGATGGTGTTTGCCGCGGACGACGCGCAGTTTGAGTCCATTTTGGATACAATGCAGACAACGGCCAGGGGCCTGGGCTATGACGAGGTGCTGGCGGTAGATATGAAGAACGCGGAGGATCAGACGGCCGGACGCCGGAGGATCGTCGATCTGTATGGAGAATAGAGAAATGAATGGCAATAAAATCTGGTACGGGGGCGATTACAATCCGGAGCAGTGGCCGGAGGAGACGTGGCAGGGGGATCTGGATCTCTTAAAGGGGGCCGGGATCGATACCCTGACTCTGAATGTATTTAGCTGGGCCTCGCTGCAGCCCTCGGAGGAGACGTATGACTTTGCGCGCCTTGACCGGATCATGGATCTGGTGAGAAAAAATGGGTTCCGCGTCATCCTCGCCACCTCCACCGGGGCGCACCCGGCGTGGATGGCAAAGCGCCATCCGGATATCCTGAGAACGGAATTTAACGGCATGAGGAGAAAATTCGGGGGACGCCACAATTCCTGCCCCAACAGCCCGTCCTACCGCCTCTATGCCCCCCGCCTGGCCGGGGAGCTGGCCAGGCGGTACGGCGGCTATGAAAACCTGGCCGCCTGGCATATCTCCAATGAGTTTGGCGGGACGTGCTACTGCGAAAACTGCGAGCAGGCGTTCCGGGCGTGGCTGCGGAAAAAATACGGAACGCTTGACGCGCTGAACCGCGCGTGGGATACTGCGTTCTGGGGGCATACGTTCTATGACTGGGACGAGATAGTGGTTCCGAACCTTTTAAGCGAGTATCTTGACAATGAGCGGAATATGTTCCAGGGGATCGCGCTGGACTATAAACGCTTTAACTCGGACAGCATGCTGGCATGCTTTCAGATGGAGTATGAGGCGGTAAAGGCGTTTACCCCGGATATCCCGGTGACGACGAACCTGATGGGCTTTTATAAAGAGCTGGATTACGGGAAATGGGGCCGCTTTATGGACATCGTGTCCTGGGACAATTACCCGGAAAATGAGGATCCGCCGGCTAAAATTGCCATGGCTCATGACCTGATGCGCGGAGTCGGGGGCGGGAAGCCCTTCCTCCTGATGGAGCAGACGCCGAGCGTGGCGAACTGGCTTCCGTACAATGCGCTGAAGCGCCCGGGCGTGATGCGGTTGTGGAGCTACCAGGCGGCGGCCCACGGCGCGGATTCCATCCTCTTTTTCCAGATGAAGCGCAGCGTGGGAGCATGTGAGAAGCTGCACGGCGCGGTGATTGACCATGTGGGAAACGGGAATACGAGGGTATACCGGGAGACAGCGGTCCTGGGAGAGGAATTAAAGCGCCTGGGAGGCAGGACGCTGGGGGCCAGGACAAAGGCGGACGCGGCCCTGTATTTTGACTGGGACAACTGGTGGGCCATTGACGGCAGCGCGGGCCCCAGTAAGGACCTGGATTATCTGGAGGAGTTTTTTCTCTACTATCAGGCGCTTTATGAGGAAAATATCGGCGTGGATGTGATCGGGCCGCAGGACAGGTTTTCTGAATACAGGCTGGTGATTGCGCCCATGCTCTATATGGTAAAGCCCGGCCTGGACGAAAAGATCCGGCAGTTTGTGAGCGATGGGGGCTGCTTTGCGGCCACATGCTTTTCCGGGATGGCGGATGAGAATGATTTGATTGTGACCGGCGGCTATCCGGGGCGTCTGCGGGACATCCTGGGGATCTGGGTCGAGGAGTCGGACGCCCTGCCGGAGGGACGGGAGAACCATTTTACCTATAAGGGAAAAAGGTATCCCGCAAGGCTTTTGTGCGATTTAAGCCATCCGGAGGGCGCGCAGGCGCTGAGCGCGTATGAAGAGGATTTTTACGCCGGGATGCCTGTGCTGACCGTCAACCGCTTTGGCGCGGGGCAGGCGTTTTACATGGGGGCCTGCTCCGGCCCTGAATTTTACCGGCACTGGCTTTCCGATGTATGTAAACAGTGCGGCGCGGCCCCGGCTCTCCCGCCCGTGGAGGGCGTGGAGGTTACGGAGCGGGAAAATGAGAACGGAACCTTCCTGTTCGTCTTAAACCACAATGAGACGCCGGCCCTGCAGCCGCTTTCCGCGCCGTGCCGCGACCTCCTTGGCGGGGCGCGGTATGAGGCCGGGGACAGCGCGGCGCTTCCCGCAAAGGGCGTTATGATACTGGAACGCATCGTATAAGCAGGCTAAAAAATCATCGGGGGAGACTGTCCGAAAACTCAAAGGATGGAAAATTTTCTCCCACTAACAATGAGAAAACAGGCATAAATTGCCAATACATCTCCCACTTTAATGCCGAAAACTGTAATGAAAATGGGATAGAGTCACATCAATTGTTAGTTTTCGGACAGTCTGGGGGGGATTTTCAGGTTCGCCCTGCTTCCTCTCCCCGGCGGTCTGCTTGCGGTATTCCGCCGGGCTGGTTCCGGTGTATTTCTTAAACTTTTTGTGGAAATAGTCCACATTCTTATAGCCAATCTGTTTTGCAATCTCATAGACCTTCAGGCTCTCGTCCGACAGCAGGCGTTTGGATTCGTCGATACGGACCTGATCCACAAAGGAATTAAAGCTCATCCCCGTTTTGCGGTTAAAGATTTTGCCCAGATAAGAGCTGTTATAGCCGAACAGGGGCGCGATTTCCTCAAGCTTTAGGTTTTCCTGATAATTGTGGTAGATATAATAAAGCACTTCGTCGATCACATTTTCCCCGGTCGGCTGGCCCACGCAGCGGGTCCAAAGCTCCGCCTGCCCGGACAGGAAGCCGATGATCTCGTACAGATAGTATTTCCCCTCAATAAGCTGGATGGCGGAGGAATTGGCCAAAAAGGGGATATCCTCGTTGGGGTAGCGCTGTATCAGGGCCTGCCGGACGCCGATATAGATGTCCACAAGGAAATGCTTAATGGAGGTAATGTCATCGTCCCGGCCGGAGAGGAAGGCGGAGAGCTCCCCGATGGTATCCGCAATCAGGCTCGGGTTGTGGGACTGGATATAATTGGCCAGGCGTCTGGCGTACGAGGCGGACAGCTCCGGGGAAAGCGGCGTTTGGCTCTGCGGGGAGGAGAGCTCGGTATAGCCCATCACATGCTGGTTTTCCTGGCAGAAAAAACGGCGTCTGGAAAGCTGCTTCACATCCTCGTAGGAGCGGAAGATCTCCTGTACCTTAAGCACTCGCCTCCCGTAGGCGAGGAAGATGGAGTCAAAGGGCGATCCCCTCTGCGGGCCCTGCGCATAATGGCGCAGGAGATTTTCAAATTTAGAGATGGCAAAGCCGCCCTTTAAGAGGACGATCCGCCGGCGCTCCAGCTCGAGGATATCAAAGGTGGTGTTGTCCTGATTCGTCACCCGCATCAGATCCGCGAAGTTCCAGGGCTGGTAAAACGAGGACGGATTGTAGTTTTCATAGGATACCACCTGGTAGACGCTGGCGTTTAGGTTCAGATCATTTAAATCCAGGGCGTCGTAGTCGCAGCGGTTTAACAGGATCTCCCGCAGGATTCCCTCCTTCGCCTTTTCGCGGTACCGGTTCAGGGAAAGGCTGGCGCGGGCTTCCTTCTCAATCAGGCTGCGGACAGAGGCGACGGCCTGCGCGAGCTCCTCCTCATCGATCGGCTTGGTTAAATAAAAATCCACGCCGTAGCGCATAGCGGCCTGCGCGAGCTTGAAATCCGAAACGCCGCTTAAGATAATGAATTTTCCGACAAAGCCGCGGCTGACCGCCTCTTCGACCACCTCAATCCCATTCTTTTTCGGCATACGGATATCGAGGAGGACGAGATCAATGTGCATGGAAAAGATTTTGTCCAGCGTTTCCTGGCCGTTTGAGGCCGTCGCGCAGACGGTAAAGCCGAGCTCATTCCAGTCCACGATATAGGTAAGCCCTTCCAGCACAATCGGCTCGTCGTCGGCGATCAGTACATTGCGTATATTCATACATCTTCCTCCGTTGCGGTAAAATAGGGGATCGTCAGGCTTACAAGCGTCCCAAGGCCCGGGCGGCTTTTGATGGTGAGGCCGCGGTCAGTCTTGTAAAACAGCCGGATGCGGTTGTTGATATTGTAAAGCCCTATGCCGTGCCCGTCGCGCCGTCCGGGCGATTCCATCTGCGTTAGTACCTCTGAAAGCGTTTCGCGATCCATGCCGGCCCCATTGTCAAAGATGGAGATCCGCAGGATATCGCCGCGCCCGGCAGCCGGGCGTTCAATATGCAGGATCAGGCGTCCGTTTTCCCCGGTGGGCTCGATGCCGTGCGTGATGGCATTCTCCACAAGGGGCTGTATGAGCAGCGGAAGGATCCGGCAGTTCTGCGGTTCAATACGCTCATCGACGCGGATATCATAGTTGATTCGCTCTCCAAAGCGCATCTTCTGGATGGAAAGCCAGGTGTTTATGTAATCCAGCTCGCGGTCCAGCGTCTCCAGCGCCGCGCGGGTGCTTCCCAGCACATAGCGCATGGATTTGCCCAGAAGCCGGATGGCGTTGGCGACCTCCCTGTTTCCCTGGGAAAAAGCCTTCATGCGGATCGTCTCCAGGGTATTGTACAGGAAATGGGGGTTGATCTGGCTGGCCAGAAGCTTAAGCTCCATCTGCTGCTGCTGATTGGAGAGAAACTGCTCGTTTAGCTGGGTCTGGTATATGCGCGCCTCCGCTTGCCTGAGCTTTTCCACCATGATTTTCAGATCCTGAAAGGCCGCGGTCAGCTCATCGTCCCCGGGGATGTCGCTGGCGATCTGATAGTGGTTCTGGCTGGCGCGCGACATGGCGTCCCGCAGGGCGGTGATCCGCTCGCTGAAGTAGCGGGCATAGAAAAACAGGATCAGGGCCGAAGCGGATAACGATGCCAGCACGGTCAGGAAAAAGGCCAGTCCAAGGCGCAGGATGCGGGGAACCGCCAGGGGATCCACGACCAGGATATGGATCCGGTCGTCGGTCCGGTAGGGCGTCAGGGCCTGGATGGAAGCCACGGCCAGCTTCCCTGCAATGCGGAATAATCCGCTCCGCGACGCCCGGGCGCTGTCCGTGAGGTCAAGAGGCGGCGGATTGCCGGGCCAGCTCCGGTCCGAGCTGAAAAAGACAGGCTCGCCGTTGACGGACATATAGATTCCGTACGTATCCCGGATCGCCAGGTTGCGCAGGTAATCGTTGGAAATGGACGCCTCCATGACGGCAAAGGTCTGCATCCGGGGCAGGGGGATGCGGCAATAGTAGTGCAGCTCGTGATAGGGTACGCCGCCCTGCCCGGTGCGGACGCCGCTGTGGCAGAACAGCCCCGCGTTCACGCTGGCCTCCTGATACCAGGAGGCTGTCTCTGTCTCTTCCGTGACGGGCGAAAAATAGGGGCTGTGGGGCAGGCGATCGATGATATCCCGGGGGAGATAGATCGTAAGCCCGCTTAAAAATGCCGTGTCCTCCGCCAGCGAGGAGAGAAAGCGCGACTGGATGAGCATCTCCTGATCGAGGTCTAAGAGCGCGGGATCCGTACACAAAAAGCGCTGGAGGGATTCACTTGTGAGGATGCTGCTGCAGACCGAGTACATGTGGATAGAGGTTGTCAGCATCATGGAACGAACCTGCATGGCCCGGGATGCGGCGAGTTCTTCATAGCTCTTTAGCATCTGGCGCAGGGCCAGGCCGGATATAAGGCTCCCGATCAGAAGGAAGGGGATCATGACAGTGGTGAGAAAGAGCTTAACGAGCTGCCGCCGGACGCTGTCTTTTGCGAAAAAGCGCTGGTAAAGGGTGTAGAATGTCATTGGGGCGCCTCCGTGGCTTTTGTGGGTTTCCAATTATTTTATAGAAGTCCTGTTTTTGATTATAAAGCAGGCAAACATGGAATGCAAATCTTTTTTTGGAGAGCGGAAAGTGAGTGTATTTTCGCTCCAAAAAGTGAGGTAGCCAATAAAGGGAGGTTTTTTTATAATGAAACCAATATCAAAGATTATGGATGCAGGAGGATTCCGGATATGAGGTTTCACAATGGCTGCTGGCTGTTAAAGGAAGGCTTTGAGGCGTTTTCACCCCAGCAGGTTTACGAGGTTTATAGAGAGGAGCGGGCGGTGGAATTCTATATGCCGGCCGCGAAAATTGCCGAAAAGGGGGATACGCTGGCCGGCGTCTGCTTAAGCGTGCGGATCAGCGCGCCGGCCCCGGAGGTGATCCGGGTCCAGGCATGGCATTTTAAGGGCGCTGTCCGCAGGGGGCCGGAGTTTGCTCTGCGCTTTTCGGAGGGATTTGCGCCGGAGATAGAGGAAACGGACGAAGCCGTGACAGTAAAGAGCGGACATGTGAGCGTGACGGTGTATAAGGAGAACGGCGGGATGCGCTTTGAGAGGGACGGGAAGCTTCTGACCCTTGTAAGGGGGCGCGATCTGGCCTATGTGAAGGAGGACTGGCGCGGGTTTGCCTATGACCATCCGGGGCGGCAGGCGTACATGTGCCAGCAGCTCGGGCTTTCGGTGGACGAGCGGATCTACGGGTTCGGCGAGCAGTTTACGCCGTTTGTGAAAAACGGCCAGTCGGTCCGGAGCTGGAACGAGGACGGGGGAACCAGCACGGAGCAGTCGTATAAGAATATCCCGTTCTATCTGTCCAGCCGGGATTACGGCGTGTTTGTCAATACGCCGGCCGGGGTGGAGTTTGAGGCAGGCTCTGAGCTGGTCAACCGGGTTGCCTTCAGCGTGAAGGGGGAGGAGCTGGATTATTTCCTGATCGGCGGAGGAAACATGAAGGAGGTTCTGGAGCGCTATACGGATCTGACCGGAAAGCCGTCCCTGATGCCTCAGTGGAGCTTCGGACTGTGGCTGTCCACATCCTTTACCACGGATTATGATGAAAAAACGGTGATGAGCTTTATAGACGGGATGCTGGAGAGAGGGATTCCCTTAAGCGTCTTTCACTTTGACTGCTGCTGGATGCGGGAATTTCACTGGACGGACTTTATCTGGGATGAGCGCGTGTTCCCGGATCCGTCCGGGATGCTGGCGCGGATCCACGAAAGGGGAATCCGGGTCTGTGTGTGGATCAATCCCTACATCGGCCAGGCATCGGCTTTGTTTGGCGAGGGGATGGAGAAGGGGTATTTCCTAAAGCGGGCGGACGGCAGCGTGTGGCAGTGGGATATGTGGCAGCCCGGGCTGGCGATCGTGGATTTTACAAACCGGGAGGCGGCAGAGTGGTACCAGGAAAAGCTGCGCGGGCTGCTGGACATGGGCGTGGACTGCATCAAAACGGATTTCGGGGAGCGGATTCCGACGGATGTGGTTTACAGCGACGGCTCGGATCCGGAGCGGATGCACAATTACTATACGTACCTCTATAACCAGGCGGTGTATGAGGTTCTGGCGGAAAAGAGGGGAGAGGGGGAGGCCGTGCTGTTTGCCCGCTCCGCCACGGCCGGGTGCCAGAAATTCCCGGTGCACTGGGGCGGGGACTGCAATTCAGACTATGAGTCCATGGAGCAGAGCCTGCGGGGCGGCCTTTCCCTGACCAGCAGCGGGTTTGGCTACTGGAGCCATGACATCGGCGGCTTTGAGAGCCAGTCCACGCCGGATGTTTACAACCGCTGGGCGGCGTTTGGCCTTCTCTCCACGCACAGCCGGCTTCACGGGAGCAGGTCCTACCGGGTTCCGTGGATTTACGGGGAGGAGTCTGTGGAGACGGTGCGCTTTTTCACGCGCTTAAAGCTGGAGCTTCTGCCTTATCTCTACAGCAGCGCGGTTAAGACTTCGCGGACAGGGATTCCCATGATGCGCAGCATGGCGCTGGAATTTGAGGAGGATCCGGCCTGCGGGTATCTGGATAAACAGTATATGCTTGGCAGGAGCCTTTTGATAGCTCCGATCTTCAATGAGGAAGGGGAAGCCTCCTATTACCTGCCAAAGGGGCTCTGGATCGGCTATCTGAGCCGTGAGGCCGCGCAGGGGGGAGGCTACAGGAGGGAGCGCCACGGTTACTGCTCCATACCGCTGTGGGTGCGGGAGAACACGATCCTGGCCGCGGCCTGCGGGAATGAAAGCGCGGATTACGACTTTGCAGAGGGCTTGGAGTTTAAGGTATTCGGCCTTACCGGCCGGGCGGAGGAAACGGTCTGCCGCGGCGGCGGGGATTTCCTTAAGGTAACCGTATCGCGGGATGCGGGCCGCATTGAGGGGCAGATCCTCCCCCTTCAGGACGCCGGGGACGGCAAAAAGGCGATTGATTTTGCGCGGTTTCGGATCCGGCTAATCAATACCGCGGGCGCAGAAGCCGTGGAGGGCGCATGTGAGACGGACGGCGCGGATACGCTGGTTACTGTTTCGGCGGACGGGAGGTTTGCGGTGACGGTTTAAGCGGCAGACAGAGAAAGAAAGGGGGAGTATGATGAGACAGGACGATGAGGAGAGGGCGCGCGCCCTGGCAGGGCAGATGACGCTGGAGGAAAAAATCGGCATGATCCACGGGGCGGAGCTCTTTAAGACAGCCGGCGTAAAGCGCCTGGGAATCCCGCCCCTGGCCATGTCGGACGGGCCCATGGGCGTCAGGCGGGAGTTTGAGCCGGACGCCTGGAGGGCGACAGGGAGGAACGACGATTTTGTGACGTATCTTCCCTGCAACAGCGCCGTGGCGGCGACATGGAACCGCGATTTGGCGGAGAGGACGGGCGAGGCGCTGGGGGAAGAGGCCAGAGGGCGCGGAAAGGACGTGATCCTGGGGCCGGGCGTGAATATCAAGCGAAGTCCCTTATGCGGCAGGAATTTTGAATATTTCAGCGAGGATCCGTACCTCACATCGGAGCTGGCCTGCCGGTATATCAAGGGGATCCAGAAATGGGATGTGGCGGCCTGTGTGAAGCATTTCGCGGCGAATAACCAGGAGACGGATCGCCTGTGGGTCGAAGCGGAAGTCCCGGACGAGGCGCTGGAGGAGATCTACTTCCCGGCGTTTAAGGCCGCTGTGCAGCAGGGCGGCGCTTATGCGGTCATGGGCGCGTATAACCTCTTAAAAGGCGTGCACTGCTGCCAGAATAGCTGGCTCCTGGATGATATTCTGAGAAAAGAATGGGGCTTTGACGGCGTGGTAATCTCCGACTGGGGAGGCGTGCACGACACTGATAAGGCGGCTCTGTGCGGGCTGGATATCGAGATGTCGGTAACCGGAAACTTTGATGAGTATTATCTCGCTTCCCCGCTTAAGCAGAAGGTGGAGCAGGGGGCGATCAGCGAGGCGGAGATTGACCGCAAGGTGTTCCGCATCCTTATGCTCATGATGAAGCTGCACATGCTGGGCGGGGAGAGAAAGAGCGGTTCCTTTAACACGACGGGGCACAGAGAGACAGCCCTTGAGACGGCCCGGGAGTCCGTGGTTCTCCTGAAAAATGAGGGGGAACGCCTCCCGCTGCGCACGGATGGGCTTAAGCGCCTTCTGGTGGTGGGGGAAAATGCGGACTGCATGCATGCGGACGGCGGGGGCAGCGCGGAGCTGCGCGCGCTTTATGAGCTGACGCCGCTGATGGCGCTTAAGATGCTCCTGGGCGGAAACGTCCAGGCAGACTATGCGCCGGGCTACTGCCGGGATCCGGAAGGCGGGCAGACAGAGGAAAACTGGCAGGCGGCGAGCCTGGAAAACGGGGGCGGCCATACGCAGAAGCGCCGGGAAGAGGGGGAGGATGCGCTCTCACGAACGCGGGAGCGGCTCTGCCGGGAGGCGGCGGCCCTGGCCTCGGGTTATGATGACGTGATATTCATCGGCGGGCTGAACCATAAGCAGGACAGCGAGGGAAACGATCGGGAGGATATGCGCCTGCCCTATGGGCAGGATCGGCTGATCGGGATGCTGCTTGACGCGAATCCCAATACGGTCATCGCCTTTGTCGGCGGGAGCCCGGTTGAAATGGGGGCGTGGATTAACCGCGCCCGGGCGGTCGTGTGGAGCTGGTATGCGGGGATGGAAGGCGCCAGAGCCCTGGCGGAAACGCTTCTGGGGCTTGTAAACCCGTCCGGAAAGCTGCCGGAGACATTTTATAAGAAACACACGGACTGTTCCGCGCATGCGCTGGGAGAATTCGGGAAAAAGACGAAGATCCGCTACAGCGAGGGCCTGTTTGTGGGCTACCGCTATAATGACACCTTTGGGATTAAGCCGCAGTTTTGCTTCGGCCACGGCCTGTCCTATACCGAGTTCGCCTATGGCCCGGCTTCGGTCACGGAGGACGAAGAGGGCGTGGCCCTTATCTGCAGGATCACGAATACCGGGAAACGGGAGGGCAAGGAGGTCGCGCAGGTTTACGGGGCGTGGGAGAATCCGCCAAAGGGCCGGCCCGCCAGGGAGCTTAAGGGCTTTGAAAAAGTGGAATTGAAGCCCGGGGAGACAAAAACGGTGCGGATCGCGCTTTCAGGGATTCAGAAAGGAATGCGGCTGCAGGCCGGAAGCTCGCTCGCGGATATCCGCTGTGAGACAGAGGTTTTGTAACCACAAGGGCCGCGCAGGCGGCTTCGATTATGAAAATATGAAAAAAAGATGCGGCCGCACAGGATGGATGGACGGCTGCAGAAAGGGTAACAGTTCAGGGTTATCTGAACTGCTATCAGAACGATTAAAAAGGGGTAAACAGTATGAAGGTATTTCAGAAAAAACGGTTTGACAAGGCGGCCGCGAGGCTGCTGGCGGCCGTGATGGCGATCATGGCCTGTATCGGCCTGACTCCGCCGGAGCGGACCATGGCCCAGGGGTATGGAAAGGACGGCGTTGTACGCGACATTTCCTCCTGGGATCTGATTAAGGACATGGGGCTTGGCTACAATATCGGCAACACATTTGACTGCATCGGATCCTATATCACGGCCGCGACCCCTGAGGATTATCAGAGGGGCTGGGGCAATGATCCGGTGACAAAGCATTATATAGACAAGGTGAAGGAGGCCGGATTTAAGACGATCCGCCTTCCGGTGAGCTGGGCCCAGTGGCTGGACGGGAATAACCAGGTGGATCCGGCTTATATGGCCGCTGTAAAAGAGGTGGTGGACTGGTGTATGGAGGACGATTTTTATGTCATCCTGAATATCCACCACGACGGCGGCGAGGCGGATACGTCCTGGATCCGGAATGCGGCGTCCGATTATGCAGGGACATTGGAAAAGTATAAGACGATCTGGGGCCAGATTGCCGATACCTTTGCCGGATACGGGGATCACTTAATTTTCGAGTCCATGAACGAGGTGTGCTTCCCGCCGCTCGGCATGAGCCGCCAGTATGAGATTTTAAACGGCATGAACCAGGCGTTTGTGGATACGGTCCGGGGTAAGGGAGGCAATAACGCAGGCCGCCATCTGCTGATTGCGGGCTACAATACCGATATCCAGAAGACCTGTGATCAGAGGTACCATATGCCGGCGGATCCGGCGGGGCGCTGTTTTCTGTCCATCCATTATTACAGCCCGTCGCCCTTCTGCGTGGCTACGCATGACGTGGACTGGTGCGTGCCGGAGACGACCTGGGGAACCGAAGAGGATCTCGCCCAGGTGCGGGCCGACTTTGACCGGCTGGCGGAGCGCTTCCTCTCCAAAGGCGTCCCGGTTATCATCGGTGAGTACGGCGTCCTGACAGATGACAATAAGGATGTAAATTCTATCCGCGCGTATGTGCAGAAGATCCCGGAGATCGTGATGGAGTACGGTATGTGCCCGGTTCTTTGGGACAGCGGAAGCTCAGGCGATATGAAGTATATCGAGCGCGCGAGCGGCGAGTTTTACGATTCAGCGATCAGGGCCAATTACCGGGATCTGGCGGCCAGGGCCGCGGCGGGGCAGATCGGGCGCAGGGATTTTTCCTATCTCCAGTTTGAGGAGGTGAATGTGCCGGTCAGCCCGGACGGATGGGTGTCGATCGCCGAATATGCCCCGGAAAAGCTGCGGGGCGTCCGCTTTGGCATTTCCTGTTCCTCAGGCTGGGACAGCTACGGCGGGGGCGGGATCTATATCGACGGCTGGGACAATATGGGCTCCTGGCAGTTTAACAGCATATACGATCCGGTTACCTATATTTTTACGGACGCAGAGAGGGCCAGGCTTAAGGATCAGTTAGGCATACAGATTCACTGGACCGATACGTCGCAGGGAGGAAACCACAGGGAGGAGCTGTCCATTACAGGAAACCAGGTGACGCTTCTGTATGAAAAGGGAACAGAAATCACAAACGCCGGCCCGGGCGGACAGACGGCGGGAAGCGCGTCAGGAGGCGCGGGAGGCGGCAGCGGAAGCGGAGGAAGCAGCGGCGGCGGAGGCGGAGGAGGCAATACCTCAGGCAGGCCGAATAATTCCTCTACGGCGCAGGACAATGAGGGAAAAGGAGAGCAGGGAAATTACAGGTTTAAGGTCAATAAAGACGATAAGGACAAAGCAAGCGAAAAAGAGTACCGCTTTAATGATTTCCTGAGCGCCGGGGAAGCAGGCCGCTTTGAGCCGGGAGACACGATTGAATTTAAGCTGAGGCTGAAATCCGCGGGCGGTTTTAACGGAGCTGTGGTGGAGACGCCGGCCTGGAAGGAGATCGGCAGCTTCAGTAACGGAGAGGGGACGGTATATTCCTGGACCGTAAAGCCGGACAGCGATACTTTCGGCGTGAAATTTTATTATATAGGCGGAGAATACATTCTCTGGGACGCAGAAGTAAAAATCGTAAAAAAGGCCGACAAGGCGGATGTCTCTGCGATTGTTTTTGAGGAACAGGAGGAGACGGACGACAGCGGCGCGGTTGTGAAAACAGCGGTCGCAACGATCCCGGCTGATGAAATTTACTCTGCCTACCATCTGGAACGCGGCAGGAGAGTGCGCCTGACCGTCTCGCTTGAAATGCTGGCAGAGAAGGCGTCTGTTCAGGCCATGGCAAAGGGCATGGGCGCCAGGGAAACAGGCGTGAAGGGAACCGTCAGCTTTACGGATGAAAACGGCTGTGAGATCAGAGGCGAATTTGACGATACCCAGAAGGCAATCCTGATCGGCACGCCGGATACGGATTTGACGGTAAAGCTCACAGGAGTAAAGCCGGAGGAAGTGGCGCTTGAAAATGTCCGCATGGAAGCGCTGCCGGATGCGGCCGTTTTTGCGGAGTTTGAGAAAACAGGAACCGTCGTCTTCTCAGAGGAAGCGATCAAAGCGGCGTCCGATGCGAAAGAAATTGGAGAGAAGGCGGGGGTTAAGGTCTATATAGACGGAGACGTCTCGGATCTGTCCAAAGTGGCAAATAATAACCATTTGATCGCCAACGGCGGATGGCCGGACAATGAGGTGAAAAAGGACGCGGACGGCGTCTTTGTATGGCAGGAGCTTGCCGCGGGAGAATCTGTGAGAAGCGTGGAATTCAGATGCTTTTACCCGGGCGGCGAGAATCTGACGGTGAGGAAACTGGTGATTGTGGAGGCGGAGCAGGGCGCGGAAGAGACTCCGGAACCGGAGCTTAAAGAAAACGAACGGTTTGCAGAGCTTTTGGAGGACGGGAGCTACCGGATTCCCGAGATAGACGGAAAAACGCCGGTGAGCATCCGCTTTGAGAGCGGGAGCTGGTCGGACAGTGTAAACGGCTATGGGATGAACGTGTCCGCCGGGGACGGGACGTATGTAGGCTGGCTCGGCCGCGGGGATTCGCTTGATCTGACAGGGGTGTCCGCAGAAGCCATGGCGGCGCTTAAAAACAGCGGGGCGCAGCTCGTAATGGGCGAAAAAGAGGATGGAAGTCCGTTTGAGAAGCCGGAGAAGCTGTGGGTGATTGTGGCCTATGGGGACGCCGAAGAAGAACCGGGAGACAACCCCGGAGAGGAAGAACCCGGAGTACAGGAGCCGGAGCTTGGACCGGATGAGCGGTTTGCAGAGCTTCAGGCGGATGGAAGCTATCGGATTCCGGAGGCGGCCGGCGAAGAACCGGTGAGTATCCGTTTTGAGAGCGGAAGCTGGTCGGACAGTGCGAACGGCTATGGGATGAATGTCTCCGCCGGGGACGGGACATATATAGGCTGGCTGGGACATGGCGACTCCCTGGATCTGACGCAGGCTGGCGCAGACGCAGTAGCAGCTCTGAAAAGCAGCGGGGCGCAGCTTGTAATGGGCGAGAAAGAGGACGGAAGTCCGTATGAGAAGCCGGAAAAGCTGTGGGTAATTGTGAAATATGCAGAAGTTTCAGAAGAACCTGAGCCGCAGGAACCGGAGCTTAAAGAGAATGAGAAGCTCGGAACGCTTCAGGCAGACGGCAGCTTTAAGACGCCGGAGGCAGACGGGAAAACGCTGACAGGAGTGCGCTTTGAAAGCGGGAGCTGGTCGGATGACGTAAATGGCTGGGGAATAAATATGTCCGCGGCGGACGGGACGTATATCGGATATATTTCCCATAACGGAACGCTTGATTTGACTGATGCGCAGGCGGCCGCCCTGGAAAACAGCGGCGGGGCGACGCTTGCAATGGGAGAAAAAGGAGACGGGAGCTCCTATGAAAAACCGGAAACCGTGTGGCTGATATTTATATACGAAACAGACGCGGATACAGGGCCCGACCTGGGAGCGGATGAGGAATTGGCGGAAAAACAGTCAGACGGAAGCTTTAAAGTGCCTCAGGTAGCCGGAAAGGTTCCGGTGAGCGTGCGCTTTGAGAGCGAGGAATGGTCAGGCGACACAGACGGCTGGGGAATGAATATGTCAACGCTGGACGGAACGTATATCGGATACGTCGGGCTTAACAGTTCGCTTGATTTTAGCGGGGACCCGGATAAGATTGCCGCCGTGCAGAACAGCGGTTTTGTAAAGCTTGATGAAAATAAACCGGAATTTTGGCTGATTTTCACCTATGCCGACGACGGGACGCAGACAGCGGATCTGCTGGAAGATGAGGAAATGCAGGTTCCCGGGACGCCTGAGGAACAGGAGGAGGCGCCGGACGACGAGACAGCGGGCGGGCAGAACGGAGCGCCGGACGCGGATGCGCCTGATGAACCAAAAGAGGATTCGGACAGCCAGGCCCCTGACAGGACGGAAACAGCCGGTGAAGAACAGGATACAGGCGCGCTGGAAGACAGCGGCGCGGACGAAGAAACACCGGATGAGCCAGTGGAGGATCCGGCCGGGACAGACGCACAAAAGCCGGAGAAGGAACCGGACGGCGCAGATACAGAGGTAACGGAGAAGGATCCGGCCGGGGAAGAAACAGAGGAAACAGAGGAGGAACCGGGCGGGGAAGATACAGAAGAAACGGAACAGGAACCGGACGGCGCGGACGCTGAGGAGCCGGAGGAAGAGCCGGGCGGCGCGGACGCTGAGGAGACGGAACAGGAACCGGCCGGGGCGGACGCGGAAGAGACAGAGAAGGAACCGGACAGCGCGGATACGGGAAAGCAGGAGGATGATTCTTGGCAGAAGCTTCCGGAAGACACGGAGGAGTCAGGGGATTCACTCAGTGAGAAGGATGAACAGGCCCTGCCGGAGACAGAAGACGGCAAAGAGCCGGTTTTAAAGGAAGAAGACCCGGAGGATGAGGAACAAAATCCGGATCCGGACGCTGACGCGCCCGAAAAGGAGAAGAGCGAACCTCTGATGCTGGCGATTCCCAAAAAGAGCGAGCCTGATGCAAAAGGGGAGGAGACAGAAGAATGATGAAAAAGAGATATCAGGTAATCCTTCTGGCCGCAGGCATATGCGCGGCGGCGCAGCCCTTTGCCGCCTTCGCCGACGGGAATGAAATGGCGGGCGGATGGCAGATGGAGGGGGAACAGTGGATTTACCTTGAAGAGGACGGGACACGCGCGTCGGATCGCTGGGTCAGGGACGGAGAGGACTGGTATTACTTAAACGGGGACGGCTATATGGCGTCGAACCAGTTCATAGACGGCGACAGCCTCCGGTACGTGGATTCGGACGGAAAGATGGTAAAAGACCGCTGGATCTCCGTTGAAAACCGGGATGAGAACGGCGAGGAGCTCTGCGAGCAGGACGTTTCCGTGCTGTGGTACTATTTTGACAGGGACGGAAAGGCAAAAGACGAAGAAGGGGAAGAAGTGCTGATCCCGGTAAAGAAAGAGAGGGAGGAAGAGGCGCAGCCCGGCCCGGGAGGACAAAAGGATAAATACTTTTTTGACAGCGACGGGCATATGCTATCCGGCTGGCAGAAGGTGACCAACCAAAAGGGCGAGACGAAAATCTACTATCTGGGAACCGAGAATGAGGGCTACGCGCATCTGCGCTGGCAGTATCTGGAGCCGGACGAGGAGATGTTTGAGGACGAATCGCTGGCAGTGGATTATGACGCCTATGAGATGTTCTATTTCGGCTGGAACGGCGATATGACCATGAATGACGAATCCAGGCTGGAGGGAAAGCATTTCCTGTTCGATGCCAACGGCGTAATGCAGACCGGATGGCAGCCGGGCTTTGCCATTGACGAAGAGGATTATGACATCAATAAGTATTATGATGAAACAAACGGTTCCCGCGCATCAGGCTGGCTCTATGCGTATGATCCGGGGGATTCGGATAAGGCGCACTGGTTTTACTGCGATGACAAAACAGGCTATGTCTTTAATGAAGGAGGCGTGGAAAGCGAGGACGGCAGGGGGATTGGCGTAAAGACTATCAGGGGAAAGAGCTATTTCTTTGACCGCCAGGGACGCATGATTACCGGGCTGATCTGCACGGATCCGGCGCTGGATCCCGGGACGGACGCCTTCACAGAGGATGAATTTGCCGATCTGGAGGGCTGTACAATTGGAAAGAAAGGCAGCCTGCGCTATCCGGGCATCTACTATTTGAGCCAGAAGGACTCTGATCTCGGGGAGCTTAGGACAAACGAGCTTTTAAAGCTTTCCGACGGATATGAGGAGAATTATTATTATCTGGACTCCAAAGGCCGCGCTTACATCAACGCGGTTGTGAAGGACAATATCTTTGGCCCTGACGGCCGCAGGCTTCAGTCCGATTCCGGGTGGGAGGTTATAGAGGTGGAAGAAGATATTTACGAGCGGAACGATTATAAACGGGACGGCACGCTTGACGACAACGCAGAGCCGCTGATCCGCGCCGGCGAGTCGGTTATCGTAAATTCCTCCGGAAAGCTTAAGAAGCACACAAAGGCCAGGGTGGACGGCGTTACGTATGAGGTCGGGAACAACTATGTGGCCGCGCCTGTTGAGAAGGACTGACGAGAGGGTGTGGATTCAGGACAAAGAGAATACTGACCTGAGCGGCGGCTCGTGTGAGAGGTAAGGAAGCCGTGCGGCAGGGGGCGAAAGCCGTTGCCGGGCGCAGACTTAAAAGGGATGCGCACGGTAACGGCTTTTGGCTTTTTTCTTAAAATAAGCGTATACTCCGCGCCGCTCCATGTAAGGAACTGTCTCCACGCGGGCAATGCCGCGCCAGATTTATATGCTGCATGCAAATCTGGCGGCTGCCGGACAGAAAATGCGCGGGACCCAGCAAAGCCGGCCCCGCGCGGTAAGTGTATGTTATTTAGACAGTAAGCGAAAATCAGTTATGAATTGCGCCCGAAGAGAGGGGCGGTAAAAAGCAGCGCCTCCGCGCGGCCGTTTCCCATATACCCTGCCAGACGGTTCAGGAGTACACGGCGATCCTGTGCGGAAAGAGCGGGCCTGTCAGCAAAGCCATTGCCGGAAGTAAAATGAGTGCGGTTTTTCGTGTTTTTCATAATGTGTTCTCCTTTCTTATTTTCCCTTAAAAATATTGTATTATTGTTATGATTTTTTTGGGGATTACTTTGTTTTCCCTTTGTTGATTAAAGTATAGCACGGGTACATGATGAACGCTATACTCAAAACAGGTATAAAAGTATAAGTAAATTGTTATAGAATTGAATCATTTACCATCTCTGTTTGATAACAGCTCAGGTTGCAATGGCATTTGGTTAAGATGTATGTGAGCCCTCTGCCGCAAAGTCTATTGTGTTCCTGCCCGTAAACTTGCAAAATATTTCGGGTAGTTCAGGCATGATTTTCACCACCTTTTCTTCTGATTTTTTGATATGCAAATTCCAAAAAAGCAATGTTCAGGAAAGCAAACAATGTCAAGTACAGCGGCATGATCCATATGCCGGCTGACTGTTGGAGTTTGCCGAATACCATCGGCATAAGGGTGCTGCCGAGATAAGCAGAAGCCATTTGCAGGCCGATTACTGCCGCACTGTATTTTTTTCCAAAATTGTCAGGCGCCATGTGCTGGATTGCCGGATAAACCGGCCCCATGCCCGTACCGGCAATCAGAAATCCGGCGGCGGCAAGTGTATAGCCCTTAACCGGCAGGGCAATTAACAAAATCCCTGCAAACTCTGATGCAATTCCGATGCGTATCAGTAAACGGTCTCCGAGCCGGTTGGATATAAAGCCGGAGATCAGCCGTCCAAGCATCAGCCCGCTAAAAATAAGCGAGCCAAATGCGGCGATAAGCCCTTCGCTCATACCTTGCCTGGTTCCGGCAAAATAACTTGATGTCCATAAAAAACAGGTTGCCTCACCTGCACAGTAGGAAAAGAAAGCAATCAATGTAAGTATAACGCCGGGAACCTTTACTGCCTCCATGATTCCCACGTTTTCCTCCGTATCCTGCGCCTCTTTTTCATTGTTTTTCCAGAGCGGCAGAGAAAGAATACAAATGAAAAGGATTCCGATCTGTATATATGCAGTCCAGCGGTAGCCTTCATTCCAGCGTGCATATTTCAACGCCAATGCCATAAGATTAGGGCTGATGACTGCGCCGAATCCATAAAAACAGTGCAGAAAGTTCATTACCGACGAAGAATAATGATTTGCCACATAATGGTTGAGCGAGGCGTCAACCGAACCGGCGCCCAGACCGTAGGGAACAGCGAACAGGAAAAGCATCCAATACTGTGCGGTAAAGGAAAAACCGAGAAGTCCTATTACTGTCAAAAATATTGAAACAATTACAATCCATTTTGTCTGAAACCTTTTTATCAGCCCCGGTCCTGCAAGCGCAGATATGATCGTCATAAAAGAAATCATCATGGAAACATAACCTGCATACGACGAAGGCACATGAAAAACAGTCTGCATGGTAGGCCACGCCGAGCCGAGCAGCGAGTCAGGCAGACCGAGGCTTATAAAAGCAAGATAGATAACTGCAATAAGAAGCGAAGCCATATTATATTTATCCCTCCTCCAGTTTGTGATATTGATAGATACGGATACGTTTCATGTTTTTTTCACTGCCGATTTTTTTATTTCACTGTGATAGAAATAATTGACAATTACGGGCGGGGCGTTAAAGTCCTTATGTATTTGCTTATCAGGCTTTGTATCGTACTGTTCCAAAACCAGTTCATCCTCCTTCGGATACCCGATGCCTATATTGTATACTGCCTCGGCATAGCATAAGCATACCTGCTTCAATAATGCGTTTTATCACTTCAAACGCAACCTCTTTGTCCATCTGTTTGTTTTTGGGCAAGAAAACTTTTTTGTGCGCCCTGTGCTACAACATCCGTGTCTTTCAATTCTCCGAGCAAAAGCGGAGAGTTTGGATTATGATATTTATAGTTTTCAAATGCTTTCTGTGGGTTCTTATTGGCATAACAGTATTTACAGCCATTCATGCAGGTATCATAAGCCCCTATGTCCCGACTTTCGATACAGTGGCAGCCCTGTCTGGCGCCTTTATGCTTTAAGTCCTTGAATATGATATCGTTGGCATTTCCCAAAATATCAAGCGTCATGCAGCCCGAAGAATGGATATGATAGCGGGAAAAATCGCCGTTTGTTCCGCAGGTCTGAATCGTAATCCCGTTTTGTTCCGCAATCGCTCCAAGCCCCTGTGCCAGTGTGTCCATATCCTGTTCGGACAGGGGGATAAGCTCCGGCATATTTCTTTCCAGTTTTCTATACATTTCCACAAAGCTGAAAATGCAGCGGTCAATGTATGGAGAAAGCGCCTTTGCCATATGTTCAAAAGTTTCTAAGTGCCGTTTTATAGTATATTCCTTTGTCAGCAGAACAGGGTCATACCTCCATGCAATCCGCTGTTTTCCAACGATTTCGGACAGTTTAATCAAGGTTTCCATGCTTTCCTCTATGTACGGAACACCCGGCTCAATCTCTTTTCCGTAAGCGGTAATCGTGTAGTGGAAGTAAGTATTGAAACGGTCTGTAATCTCATGCAGGCGTGACAGTATGGGCTTATAATTCTTAGAGCAGAACACAACGCAGTCTACCGTGTCCGGGGTCAGTTCATAGCGTGTCACTTTGTTTGGAAATAAAGGATTGCGTGATAGCGCGTACCCTTGCGAAAAGCGGTTCAAGAGCCATTCCGTGTAATACTGGACGGTATCTGTCCGTCCACCTGTGTTGATAATCATATTGATAACCATGCTCCTTTCTCAGTGTGCGAGTTTGGTCTACGTCCAAACTTGCGGCTGAAAATTTCATTTTTTAGCCTTACCTCCGTTTTACCATTTACCAAAATGCAGCATCCTTGTTACTGGACGCTCCACCTGCTCTAAAACGGCAGCGTCTTTTGCAGGATAGCCAAGACCGATATAGCAGGGCAGCATATAGCTTTGGGGGTGTGAACCGTTTCCATTTGGCGGCTGCCGCGAGGGTCAAATACCCCGCTGCTCTGCAGCGCTGCAAGTTTGACGCCCCGTTGCTTGCAGCGGGGGTGTTGACTCCTCCATTTCCTGATTAACAAGTTTTGTAAGATTCTTTGTAAATGTCCGCGACAGATCGATGAGCTGTTTTTGTTCCTCTGGCGTAAACATGGACATTGCCGTATCCTCTGCCCATGTAATGTGACGGACTACTTTTTCGCAATAAGCCCTGCCTGCATCGGTCATCTTCACCAGCTTCTCCCGCTTGTTTTCCTTCCGTTCTTCAACCGTCACATACGCCTCCTTCAGCAAGTTTTGTATGATTAGATTGACTGTCTGCTTGGACTGGAATGTCCGGCTGCAAATATCTTTTTGTGTCAGCCCTTCCTTTGCATAAAATAGTATATTGACCACCAGCAGCGTTTTCATCAGCATCCCGTTGCGTTTGGCATATTCATCATATAATGCAAATTGCTCATCACGGAATTTACAGTACAGATAGGCATTTTTCTTATCTTCCTTTGTCATTGCATCACCCCTATAGTCAATTCCAGTACAGTCAATTTATTGACTAATAACAAATTAACACAATCTACATTTTTTGTCAAGACTGCTGGACAAACTTTAATCTTTAATCATAAAAAACAATGCTATACATAACACTGTCTTTTCCACATAATATATATTTCTCTGTATTTTGTTTGATGTACCTATAACCGGCGCGCTATACCGCTTGAATTAACGGGAACAAAATGATATGATGGAACACAGTACCAAGAAAAACAGACTCAATAAAGGAGAAAATCATCATGCAAAACCCAATTGTAACGATTGAGATGGAAAACGGCGATATTATGAAGGCTGAGCTCTATCCCGAAATTGCCCCCAATACGGTAAACAACTTTATCAGCCTGGTAAAGAGCGGTTTTTATAACGGCCTTATTTTCCATCGCGTCATCAAGGGCTTTATGATCCAGGGCGGCTGTCCGGATGGAAACGGTATGGGCGGCCCCGGCTACTCCATCAAAGGCGAGTTCAGCCAGAACGGTTTTACAAATGACTTAAAGCACACAAAAGGCGTTCTTTCCATGGCCAGGTCAATGGCTCCCGACTCCGCCGGCTCCCAGTTTTTTATCATGCACGAGGACTCCCCGCATCTGGACGGCTCCTATGCGGCGTTCGGAAAGGTGACAGAGGGCCTTGACATTGTAGACAAGATTGCAGGCGTGCGCACCGACTGGGGCGATAAACCGCTCAAGGCTCAGAAAATAAAAACCATGACAGCCGAGCTGTTCGGCGCGGAATACCCCGAGCCGGAGAAATGCTGAGGCATGACCGTTAAAAAGTACGTCAACATAGACGGAACGCCGTATCCCGTTACGATTTCAGATGAAGAAGAGGCTCTCTCTGCCGCATATAAGGCAGGGGGAGCCATTATTGGAATATGGGCCCCGCCTCCCCCGGGCATTCCGGACGAAAAACAGGCCGCCCCCATCTTCTGGAAATGCCTCTATCTCGTCACCTCCCCCAAAGAGCTTTCCCCGCAGCTTTTAGAACGCGCCGCCCGCCGCCGCGCCGGCCTTCCCTGGCTGATCGCGGAAACCAGCCGTCTTAGGATACGCGAATTTACCTCCCGGGATCCCATAGAACCCCCATCCGGTGAGGACGGAAACGGGGTTTTCTCCGACTGGGAAAAACGCGAGGCATACCGCAAAACGCAATACACCCTATACGAACACGGCCTCTGGGCGCTGATAGAAAAAAGCAGCGGCCGGCTCATAGGAAAGGCAGGCATCACAGGGGAGGAGCTGAGCTACCACATTTATCCTCCCTTCCGCCGCCGGGGGTATGCCCGTGAAGCATGTGAAAAAATTATCAGTATTGCGCGCGACGAATTGGGGCTTTCAGGGCTTTTGATACGCGTCAGGAAAGACAATACAGCGTCTTTGCGTCTTGCCGGGGCGTTGGGTTTTTGGCCTGAGAAAGAAGAGGACAGTTTTGGTTCGCGGGAAGCGCGGTTTGTATTGAAGTTTTGTGAATAGGGCGGCCTTTTCGCATCTCATCCCCCTTCATTACCCCCTCTCTTTAAATCTCTCACTTGTATTTTACATAACCGCCGTATATAATATATTGTATACAAACCAAACCCACGCGCATGCGAAAGGCCGCCCGCCCGGCTGTCTCCGGCATGCGCCTCAAACGGAGGAAAGGAATGATAAAGCATCTCGGCCTTAAGGCTTACGGCAAGATCAACCTCGCCCTCGACGTGCTCCGCAAGAAGGAAGACGGCTACCACGAGGTAAGGATGATCATGCAGACTGTGCAGGTATACGATAAGATTGACTTAATACGCAGCGAGCGCCCGGGCATCAGGCTCTCTACGAATCTGTATTACCTGCCTGACAATGAAAACAATTTGGGATACAGGGCCGCCAGGCTTTTGATGGATGAGTTTGGCATTGGGGAGGGCCTTGAGATCCGGATCAGGAAGTTCATTCCCGTAGCGGCGGGGATGGCCGGGGGGAGCAGCGATGCGGCGGCCGTGCTGTTTGGCGTGAACAAGATGTTTTCACTGGGGCTTTCAATGGAGCAGTTAATGGAACGGGGCGTGAAGCTGGGAGCGGATGTCCCCTACTGCGTTATGCGCGGAACCGCCCTTTCAGAGGGGATCGGGGAGATTCTGACGCCGCTGCCGCCGGTCCCTCAGTGCCAGGTCTTGATCGCCAGGCCGCCGATCAGCGTATCCACAAAGTGGGTGTATGAAAACCTGAATGTGGCTGCCAGGAGACAGGACGAGCATCCGGATGTGGAGCGGGTGCGGCGTGCGATTCAAGAGGCAGATCTCTACGGTATAGCCGGGAATATGGGGAATATACTGGAAACCGTGACGATCCCGGCCCATCCTGTGATTCAGGAACTCAAGGAAGAGATGAAGCGGCTGGGAGCGATTAACGCCCTCATGAGCGGCAGCGGCCCTACGGTGTTCGGGCTTTTCGTGAATCCGGCGGCGGCTGAGACAGCGTACGAGGAGCTGCGCTTCGGCAATAAGGGGCTTGCAAGGCAGGTGTACTTAACCAGCTTTTACAACCGGAGAGAGTAACATAACTGTTTGATAAGGATAGGGGAATTTTGCATGGGAAATAGCTTCGATGTAAATATGAATGAGTATCTCCCGCTTCGGGACGTGGTGTTTAACACGCTCAGGCAGGCGATATTAAAAGGAGAGCTGGCTCCGGGGGAACGGCTTATGGAGATCCAGCTTGCCGAAAAGCTGGGGGTGAGCCGGACGCCGATCCGCGAGGCGATCCGCAAGCTTGAGCTTGAGGGGCTGGTGCTCATGATACCAAGAAAAGGGGCGGAAGTAGCGAAGATTTCCGAGAAGAGCTTAAAGGATGTCCTGGAGGTGCGCCGTTCGCTGGAGGAGCTGGCCATTGAGCTGGCATGCCAGCGCATAAGCGATACGGATATGGAGGACATGGATGCGGCCCAGGCGGCTTTTCGGGATGCGATTGCGAAAGGGGACGCCATGGAGATTGCGGAGACAGACGAGGCATATCACGATGTGATATATAATTGCACGAGAAATACGCGGCTGGTTCAGATTTTAAATAACTTAAGGGAGCAGATGTATCGTTTTCGTTTAGAATATATTAAAGATGAGGACAAGCGCCAGATTCTTCTCATTGAACATGAGAAGATATTAAAGGCGCTGCGCAGCCGCCATGTGGCGGAGGCGAGGGCGGCGGTGCGCGAACATATTGATAATCAGGAGATTACGGTTCTGAAGAAATTAAAGGAGCAGGAAGAATGACATTTAAAGAAGCATATCTGACAGGCCGGATTGAATTCGGTGAGATTGACGGCTATATTGAAACATGGAACCGTTCCGACGGGGAACAGACGCTGGCTGCTTTTCTGGGGCTTTCAGGGGAAGAAGAGGACGCCTGGATCGAGGAGAGCGACGACGCGTTAAAGAAGCTTCTGGATGCCCGCGGGAAGGTGGCGGGGACTCCGGTGCTTCTCGGAAAGACCGGGATTATGGTCAATAAGAACGGCTTCGGCGCGCTTCCCATCCAGAGGATTTCCAGGGAAGAGGCCGCGCGCCTTCTCAGGAAAGCATATGAAGGCGGAATCCGCTTTTTTGACACGGCCCGTTTTTATACGGACAGCGAGGAGAAAATCGGCTATGCGCTGAGCGGTGTGCGGGATCAGATTTACATTGCCACCAAAACGGGGGCTGTGGACGCAGAGGGCTTCTGGAAGGATCTGGAGACAAGCCTGCGCAATCTAAAGACCGACTGCGTGGATTTATACCAGTTCCACAACCCGCCGTTCTGCCCGAAGCCGGGAGACGGCAGCGGCCTGTATGAGGCCATGCTAAAGGCCAGGGAACAGGGAAAGATCCGCTATATCGGCATAACCAACCACAGGATGGCCGTGGCGGAGGAGGCGGTGGAGTCCGGCCTTTACGCAGCGCTCCAGTTTCCGTTTAACTGCCTGTCCACAGAGCGGGAGAGAGCGCTGGCAGAGGCGTGCCGCAGGCAGAACATGGGCTTTATTGCCATGAAGGCCCTTTCCGGAGGGCTTCTGACCAACTCGGCGGCGGCGTATGCGTATATCGATCAGTTTGACAATGTGCTCCCCATCTGGGGCATTCAGAGAGAAAGCGAGCTGGACGAATTTTTAAGCTATATTGACAATCCTCCGCAGATGACAGAGGAGCTTAAGGCCGTGATCGAAGCGGATCAGAAGGCGCTTTCGGGCGAATTCTGCCGCGGCTGCGGATACTGTATGCCATGCCCGGCAGGGATCGAGATCAATAACTGCGCCAGGATGTCCCTGCTGCTCCGGCGCTCTCCGTCAGAGAGCCACTTATCAGAGGCGGGACAGGCGAAGATGAAGAAGATCGAGGGCTGCCTGCACTGCGGCGCGTGCAAATCCAAATGTCCCTACGGCCTTGACACGCCGAAGCTTTTGGAGGAGAATTATAAGGATTATATGGAAGTTCTGGCCGGAAAGGCATAAGGCGGCCTGCGCGTCAGAGAATCTGACGAAATTATAACAACAATTAAAATTGTATAAATTATACATCCATCTATTGACAAAGTGACAGGCTGTCACTATAATAATGACAGCCTGTCACTTTTCTGCTTTTATACATTGAAGACAAACGGGCAGGTTTATCGTTTTATAGGGGAGGGGCAGACTATGCCGACGGAACGTTTTTACAGGCTTCCGGAAGAGAAAAAGCGGATAATTCGGGACGCGGCCTTTAAGGAATTCGCCAGGGTCCCGATCGATAAGGTCTCGATCAATCAGATTATCAAGGAAGCGGATATCTCCAGGGGCAGCTTTTATACGTATTTTGAGGATAAGTGGGATGTGCTGGGGTACATATTTGAGGAGAGCCAGGCCCGCATCCACACCTTGTGCAGCATTTACCTGGAGGAGTCCGGGGGCGACATATGGTATATGCTGGAGCGGGTTATGGACTGCCTTCTGGAAACCTGCTCCGAGAAGGAGAAATTTGATTTTATCAAAAACGCCCTCAGCCATGCGAGCTCTGACGAGCTGGTAAGCGGCCTTTCCGGCTCAAAGCAGGAGTGCGACCGCTTAAATGACGAGCTTCTGCGCCATATTTTTTCGCATTATAATAAAGAGCAGCTCCGGCCAATGGAATACAGGGAATTTTTTGCTTTTTTCCAGCTTGCGATGTTTGCGATTGCGGTTGAGATAAAGAGCTTTTTTGAGGGAACGTCCGTGGAAGAGATAAGAAAGAGCTTTACGCTGCGGATAGATATCCTGCGGCGCGGCGTCTGTCCGCTTACGTCCGGGGATGCATGACAGTGCGGCCGGGATTCCCGGGCGGCTGCCATACGGCAAATCGAAACTGCATAGAATTTTATTTATAGATTTAACAAAGCGTCAATGGCGCGGAGGCAAGCGGTATAAAAGGCTGCCGCCCAACGCCGAAACAGGAGGGAAAGATGAAAAAAAGAGGTGTGATCATTACAATTGTAGTGGTTGTGGCGGCTGTGGCGATGATAGCGCCGCGGTTTTTAAGACCAAAGGAGGAGGTGGCGGCGGCTTCTCTTCCCGTGGTATCGGTAGAAAAGCCGAGGATGGGCAGCCTTGAGATCCAGACCGGGCTGACGGGTTCTGTGGAGCCGTCGGATATGGTCTACGTGATTCCGAAGGCGGCCGGCGAGGTGACGCAGGTTTACGTCAAGGCCGGAGACTTCGTCCAGGAGGGGCAGAAGCTTCTGGATATTGACACAAAGCAGGTGGAAGGGGCAAAGATCAATCTTGATACAGCGGCGGTGTCCTTACAGGACGCCAACACGAACCTTCAGAGAATGACGGTCCTGTACCAGAGCGGCGATATCTCCCGGCAGCAGTTTGAGCAGATCCAGTCAAGCGCGAGGATGGCAAAGCTGCAGTATGACGGGGCGAAGCTGGCATATGACAACCAGATTGAATTCAGCTCCATCACAGCGCCCATAAGCGGCCTGGTAGAGAGCTTTAATGTGGAGATCCATGACAATGTGGCCCAGTCGAATACGCTGTGCGTGATTTCCGGCAAGGGCACAAAGGCGGTTTCCTTTAATGTGACGGAGCGGGTGCTGGAGGGACTCCATGTCGGGGATTCTATCACTGTAGAGAAAAACGGGAGCGAATACCGCGGCGCGATCTCAGAGATCAGCTCCATGGTGGATGCAGCCACGGGCCTTTTCAAGGTAAAGGCATCCTTAGAGAATGCGGACAGCCTGGCGACAGGGGCGCAGGTAAAGCTCTATGTGACCTCCGAGCGGGCGGATCAGGCGATGCTGATTCCGACGGACGCCGTATATTATGAGGGCGGCCAGTCCATGGTGTACTTATACAAGGACGGCGCGGTCACAGAGCAGGCGGTGGAGGTCGGCGTTTATGACGCGGAGCAGACGCAGATTACGGGCGGGCTGACCATAGAGGACGATGTGATTGTGACCTGGAGCTCCGAGCTGTTTGAGGGCTCTGAGGTGGAGCTTTACACAGGCGCCTCTCCCAGCGGCGGGCAGGAGACAGCCGCAGAGGAGAGCGGGGAAGAAGAGACAGAGGCAGAACAGTAAGGAGGCCAATCGATGGGATTAACAAAAGGCGTCCTGAAGCGCCCTGTTACAACAGTACTGGTAGTTTTATGTCTGATTGTATTCGGATTAACATCTGTATTTTCCTCCAAGCTGGAGCTGACTCCGGAGATGGAGATGCCGATGATGGTGGTGTTTGCCGTCTATCCGGGCGCAAACCCGGAGGATGTGGATGAGCTGGTGACCAGGCCGATTGAGGATGAGATCGGAACGTTAAACGGCATCAAGTCTGTAAACAGCTATTCCAATGAAAACATGTCCATGGTGCTTTTACAGTACGAATACGGCACGGACATGGATAAGGCGTATTCGGATTTGAAGAAAAAAACGGACGCCATGCAGCGTTCTCTGCCTGATGATGTGGAAACGCCGACGATTATGGAATTCAACATCAACGATCAGGCCACGATGACCCTGGCGGTCAATAATGACAAGGCGGAGAACCTTTATAACTTTGTTGATAAAAAGATCGTGCCGGAGCTTGAGAAGATTTCTTCGGTTGCCAGTGTGGATATCAGCGGCGGCCGCGAGGAATACATAAAGGTGGAGGTGATTCCGGAGCGGTTAAAGCAGTACCATTTAAGCATCAGCCAGGTCGCGACGGCCGTGGCGTCCGCGGATCTGGCGTATCCGGCCGGGAGCACGGAGGTGGGCAGCCAGAGCCTTTCCGTGACCACAGGCGTGGATTTTAAGGATATGGAAAGCCTGAAGCGGATTCCGATCAACCTGGGAAACGGCAATACCATTTACGTTCAGGATGTGGCGAATGTATACTCCACCTTAAAGGACGCCGCGGGTATCGGGCGCTATAACGGGGCGGATACCGTGGTGCTGGGCGTGAAAAAGCAGCAGAAGAGCTCTGCCGGGGAGGTTTCCAAAGCGGTCAGCAGCACGGTTTCGCGGCTTCTTGCGGAGAACCGCAGCTTAGAGATCATCGTGGTGGATGACAACAGCGATATGATCAACAGCTCCCTTGAGAGCGTGCTGCAGACCATGATCGCGGCGGTTATCGTTTCCATGGTCATTATTTTCCTGTTCTTCGGAGATTTCAAGGCGTCCATGATTGTCGGGACATCGATTCCGATTTCCATTCTGGCGGCGCTTGTGATGATGAAGGTCATGGGCTTTTCGCTGAATGTGATCACGCTGGGCAGCCTGGTTCTGGGCGTCGGCATGATGGTGGATAACTCGATTGTAGTTCTGGAGAGCTGTTTCCGCTCCACAAAGGGCAAGGGCTTCAGCGAGTTCCATAAAGCGGCTCTGGAGGGAAGCGGGATTGTGATCCAGTCCATCATCGGCTCCACCGTCACGACGTGCGTGGTATTTCTGCCGCTGGCGCTTTTGTCCGGCATGACGGGGCAGATGTTTAAGCCCCTTGGCTTTACGATTGTATTCTGTATGCTGGCTTCCCTGATCTCTGCGATGACGATCGTGCCGCTCTGCTATACCATGTACCGGCCGCAGGAGAAGACGACCGCTCCTTTATCGGGCCTGGTTGCGGGCATGCAGGCGTGGTACCGGGGCATTATGAGCGGGCTTATCAGGAAGAGAAAAACGGTTATGCTTACCTCCATTCTCCTTCTGTTCGGCGCGATTTTCCTGGCCACTCAGATTAAGACAGAGCTGATGCCGGCCAATGATCAGGGAACCATACGTGTTTCGGCAGAGCTGCGGCCGGGTTTAAGCGTTGAGAAGGCGGATGAGATCCTGACTGAGATTGAAAGCTTTATCAGCAGGGACGAGGATGTGGAGTCCTACATGGTTTCCTACGGCAGCAGCGGCTTAAGCATGGGAGGCGGATCCTCCGCGACGCTGACAGCGTACTTAAAGGATGACCGCAGGCGGGAGACAGACGAGGTGGTAAAGGAATGGAGGCCGGTCCTGACGGCGATTCCGCAGACGAATGTGACGATTTCCTCCCAGAGTTCTATGAGTATGATGGGAGGCGGAAATGACGGGGTAGAGTTTATTCTCCAGGGCACGCAGTATGACGAGCTGAAAGAAGCCTCGGACAGGATCGTGCAGGGCTTAAAAGACCGGCCGGAGGTTACAAGAATACACTCCACGCTGGAAAACTCGGCTCCGGTTGTGAAGATCGAGGTGGATCCCTTAAAAGCCGCCGCCGAGGGTCTTTCCCCGGCGCAGGTGGGCGCGGCGGTCAATATGATGCTGAGCGGAAACGAGGCCACGACGCTGGATGTGGACGGCGCGGAGGTGAGCGTTATGGTGGAGTATCCGGACGGGGAGTATGAGCGGATTGACCAGGTAAAGAGCATTGTTCTGGATCTGCCCTCCGGCGGATCCGTGGCTCTGGCCGATATCGCGGATATCTATTTCAAAGACAGCCCGCAGAACATTGTCCGGGCGGATAAAGAATACCAGGTGACGATCACAGGAGATTTTACAAAAGGAATTATTGCGGACGATCAGGACAGACTGGAGACGCAGATCTACAAAGAGGTGGTTGTTCCGAACTTATCGACAAGTATTTCCAGAGCACAGAACAGCATGGACGAGGCGATGATGGAGGAATTCAGCGCCCTGTTTGGGGCCATCGGCCTGGCGGTTTTCCTGATTTTTGTGGTCATGGCGGCTCAGTTTGAATCGCCGAAATTCTCTCTGATGGTGATGACCACGATCCCGTTCAGCCTGATCGGATCCTTTGGTTTCCTGTTCCTGGCGGACGCCACGATCAGCATGACCTCCCTTCTGGGTTTTCTGATGCTGGTGGGAACCGTTGTAAATAACGGTATCCTCTATGTGGATACCGCAAACCAGTACCGCGCGGAGATGGATCGCGAAACCGCGCTGATCGAGGCCGGCGCGACGCGTCTTAGGCCGATTCTCATGACGACGCTGACCACGATCGTGGCCATGATTCCCATGGCGGCCGGATACGGGGACAGCGGCGAGATGATGCAGGGCATGGCCCTGGTAAATGTGGGCGGCCTGGTGGCCTCCACGGTCCTGTCGCTTCTGATGCTGCCGGTATACTACATAATCATGAGCCGGAAGCAGAAGGCGGAGCTTGATCTGGACTGATGGGCTTGTTTTATGGAACCGTCCCTGTTTTATGGACGGTTCCGTGTTAAAATTTTAAGACACACTCCAGAGCGTTACAGTGCGAAGGCGGCGGGAGACAGGCCGGCGGCTGGCAGAGTAACGGCGCATGGATGAAGCGAGGTGAAGAGGATGAAGACGAAAAAGCGGGCTGCAGCCGCGGCCCTGGCCGTTTCGCTGGCTGCCGCATTTCCGCTTAGCGGATACGCGGATGTGAACCCAATCATGGGCGATATGAACTCCGGAGGGGAAGAGAGCGGGGGAGCCGGCCCTTCCATCGATGATCAGATTGGAGCGGTAAAGCCAAAGGATCAGCTCATTGACAAGGAGCTCTTAACCCAGAACCGCCTGGAATACCGGGAGATTGGCAGCCGTATCGAATATTATAATAAGGATTACAGAAACGCAAAAACGCAGCTTTTGAACGCATACCTTTCTCTGGACACGGCCGGCGCTCTGACGCAGGAGGCCAACGAGCTGATGGAGGAGGCAAAGGATTTTAAGTATGACGACATGACGCCTGAGGACAGGGAGTATTATGAATGGTATAAGGATGCGGTGCAGGAGCTGCGCAGGCAGGCGCAGAAGATAACGAACGCGGATCTTCCCGGCAGCGCGGAGCGCACGCTGCGCCTGGCCAGGAGGAACTTAACGAGAGCGGTGGAGATGCTTTTGATCACCTACCAGACGACCGAGGCCCGGACCGCCGTGGCCGATAAAAACGTAGAGCTGGCCGCGGCCATGCTCTCCTCAAAGGAGCGGATGGCTTCCCTGGGCATGAGCTCCGCCCAGGAGGTCCTGGCCGCAAAAGAAGGGCTTTTAGAGGCCCAGAACAGCGCCCAGACGGCGCACGCAGGGCTTTTGAACATGCGGCAGAATATATTAATCATGCTCGGCTGGAGCGGCGGCGATCAGGTGGAATTCGCCCCCATCGGGGATCCGGATCTGAGCCGGCTTGCGGCCATGAACCTGGAGGAGGATAAGAAGGCCGCGATTTCAGCCAATACGGACTTATATGAGCTCAGAAGCTCCGGAGCGTCCGGTTCCGCGGGGCGGAAGATAAAGGAGCGCAATGTCTCCTCCGCGCAGCAGAATGTGGCGATCGAGATGGAACGGCTGTATACGGAAGTGGCGGCCAAAAAACAGGCGTACGACGCGGCCTGCACGGAGTTCGCGGCCGCTTCGCAGAACATGGACGCGGCAAACCGCAAACATTCCCTTGGCATGATGGGCGAGCTGGAGTACCTGGGGGCGCAGCTTTCATACTTAAACTCGGAGGCTGGCCGCACTGGCGCTTCCCTGGAGCTTTTTAAGGCCATGGAAGACTATGACTGGGCTGTCAACGGCCTGATTGGCTCGAATGGAGGTTGAATATGATGAAACGACATAAACGCATCCTGGCGCTTACCACGGCGGCCGTCCTGTCGGCCTTCCCGCCGGCGGCGGCCTTTGCCGACAGCCCGGAATTTGCCTATGACGAGGCGACCTGGGCAAGGCTTAGGGATAACGTGATGGAATACGATGAGCTTCCCATGCTGGTGGAAGAATATAATCCGACCTATTTAAATAACCAGACCTCGTACCGCGACAACCGCACGCGCGACAACGCGAGGGAGATGAGGGATAAACAGCTTGACAACGCGAACGACGCCTACGACGCGGCCGAGAACCTGCGCAGCCAGGCAGAGGATATGCGCGATCAGGCGGAGGCGCTTTTGGGAGATCCATATATGGCGGCGGGAATGTCTTCCGCGCTGCCGTCCATGGCTTCCGCCTACTCGGGCCTCATGTCAGCCGCGGCCATGACGGAGCAGGGGGCCCTGCGGACGGAACAGTCGGCGAAAGCCTCGTATGTGGACAGCGAGATGGAGAGCCTGGATTACCAGAACAACCAGAAGGCGCTTATCGTCCAGACGCAGGGGCTGTTTGCTTCCTACAACCTGACGCGCAAGAGCGTGGCGGCCATTGCCAAAAATATCGAGCTGTCCCAGGCAAGCCTGGGCGCTCTGGAGCGCCAGGTGCAGATCGGCATGGCGACGCAGGCGGAGCTTTTAAACGCGAGGCAGGCGCTTCAGGCGGCGCAGTCCACCTTTACCCAGACGCAGGCAACGCTGGAATCCCTGCGCCAGCAGCTCTGCATGATGACCGGGTGGCAGTATAATGATCAACCGGAGATTCAGGACCTGCCAAGGGCAAACCAGGCCAGGATTGACGCCATGAATCCGGACGCGGACAGCCAGGCGGCGCTGGAAAACAATTTAAAGCTCAAATATAACCGCCGCGCGCTCTCCAACATGTCGGACGGATCAGCGGATAAAAAGAATATGGAGCGGACGATCCAGAACCAGGAGGAGACGATCCGCGCGAATGTCCGCAATCTGTACAATGACGCGCTCCAGAAGCGGATCGCGCTGCAGCTCGCCGAAGCCGCGCTGGCCGCTGAGAATACGTCCATGAACGCGGCGAATACGAAATACCAGCTTGGCATGATCAGCAATCTGGAATATATACAGGCGCAGTCCTCCCTTCTGGGAAAGCAGATCGAGCTGGAGACAGCGGATATGAACCTGCAGCAGGCGATAGAGACGTATGAGTGGGCGTTGAAGGGGTATATGAGTTAAGGGAAAACGCTGGTATGGGCGGTTTTTCGGAAAGTAAAAATTACTCTGAGGATGAAAAGAGGCGCTTCCGCAGTTGGGAGCGCCTTTAAATAAACTGCTCCGCACTTTGTGCTCCCGCAATCCTCAAAAACATTCAAAATCCGCCCTGATCGGGCGCCTTTTTCATGTTTTTGGCGGGCCCCCATGGCTCCATCAGGGCGTCCCCTTCCTCCCCAATATTTCCGCCAGCCAAAACGTAACGCGCACGCCGGAAGCCGCCTCCTGTTCCAGCTCCAGCTCGCGTTCCCCAAATATAAGTGTTTTCGCCCCGCAAAGAGAGCCGCGGTCATCCTCAGGAACCAGCGCCTTCAGCTCCTCCTTAGAGTCCGGAGACAATTCCCCCGAAGAGGCGATACCGGAAAAGCAAAGAGGCGGGTACAGCACGCACCACCAGTTTTTGCCGGTTCCCCTGCCAAGAAGCACACGCACCGCGTCATACGAACCGCAGGGAAGCGTAATATCCCCATACTGACGGGTCGGAAAATAGCACTGTTCCAGCCGTATAGCGGCAGAGTACGGAAATCCTTTAGAAAACATATAATTCTCCGCCGCCCGTTCTAATTTAACGTGATGCCGCGCAATAAAGTCCGCGATCATTTCCTTTGAAAAGCGCCCCTCTGCGAGCGGGGAAGCATCCGTTTCAGCGCAGAGCTCCCGGTAAATCAAATCCAGCAAAAAATCACGCACCTCCAGCTTCAGCGCCTGATCCTCCGGCGAATTACTGTTTGCCAGAACATGAAACCGCAGGATATCAGGGGCCAGGCGGGCCGCCTGCGCTTCCTGGGAAAGCCTTGCATATGTAAAAACCAAAAGCAGCGCCGTAATAAAGAAAAAAGGCGCTGACGTTTTCCAAACAGGCAGTTTCCATAATGGGCGCCGCTTCATATAATAAACAGAACGTTTCATAAAAATAATCCTCCTGATGATTGTTAAAAAATATAAATACCCGGTGTTGGACGGCGTGAGAACAATAACAAAGGCGCCAACGTATTTCTTAAAATTTTCAATCTTTCACCCCAAGTATTGACACCTGTGATATAATCTAAACACTGGAATTTCTGGAATAATAAGAAAGGCGGACAGAACAATGAAAAAAAAGGTTCTGGTTATTTTTGGAGGACAGTCCTCAGAGCATATCGTTTCCTGCATGTCGGCTGTCAATGTAATCAATCAGATAGACCGGGTCGCCTATGACGTCGTGCTCACAGGCATTACCGAAGAGGGAAAATGGCTTTTAGTGGACAGCGCGTCCCGGATAGAGGATGAAACCTGGCGGCAGGGAACTGTAAGGGCTGCGCTTTCTCCTGACGCAGTCGATCACGGTTTGCTCATCACTGACGGAGAGCATACCAGAAAAGAGCGCGTGGACGTGGTATTCCCGGTTCTTCACGGCCTGTACGGGGAGGACGGGACGATTCAGGGGCTGTGCGAGCTGGCGAGGATCCCCTATGTGGGATGCGGGGTGCTGGCAAGCGCCGTATCCATGGATAAGCTGTATACAAAGATCATCGCAGATCGCCTGGGCATCTGTCAGGCCGCATACGAACCGGTAGACAGGGGAGAGCTGTCCGATATGGACAGCGTTGTCAGGCGGATCGAGGCGCGGTTCCCCTATCCGGTATTTATCAAACCGTCCAACGCGGGCTCCTCAAGGGGCGTTTCCAGGGCAAAGGACAGGGAAGCGCTCAAGGCTGGCCTCTTAGAGGCGGCGCGCCATGACAGAAAGCTCCTTGTCGAAGAAGAGATCCGGGGGCATGAGGTGGAGTGCGCCGTATTCGGAGGAGGAGCAGAGCCGGCGCTGGCCTCCGGCGTCGGGGAGATACTGGCCGGCGCGGATTTCTATGATTTTGACGCCAAATATTTCAACGCGGAGTCAAAAACCGTTCTGGATCCAAAGCTCCCGGAGGGCTCTGCCGAGGAAGTCAGGAAAGCGGCGGCGGCGGTGTTTGCCGCGGTCGATGGATACGGCCTGTCAAGAGTGGACTTTTTTGTGACAGAGGAGGGCAGGGTGGTATTTAATGAAATCAACACCATGCCGGGATTTACGGCGATCAGCATGTATCCCATGCTGTTTGAGGCAGCGGGGATCAGCAGGACGGATCTGGTTACGAGGCTGATTGAGCATGGTTTAAAGCGGTTTGATGCATAAAAGATGCGCTCTCGTCGCTCTGCGCCTGTTTTGGCGGCTGTAGCGGGATTTTGGGAGTACATAGAGATGTACTCTCGGAATCTCTCTGCACCTGCTTTTGCGTCTGATTTTCCGCCAGATGCACCCAAATTTAATCAACGTACGCTCCACGTACGCCTCATAAATTTGTGCAAATCTGACAAAAAATCATCTCACAAAATCAGGCACAGCGAGATTCCGAGAGTACATAGAGGAAATGGGGAGGAAGGATATGGACAGAAACGCACCGATAGGAGTTTTTGATTCAGGGATTGGCGGCCTGACGGTGGCAAGGGAGATCATGCGCCAGATGCCGAAGGAGCGGATGGTGTATTTTGGGGATACGGCGAGACTTCCGTATGGAAGTAAATCACAGGATACGGTTATCCGCTATTCCCGGCAGATTATCCGGTTTTTAAGGACGCAGGACGTAAAAGCGATCGTGATTGCCTGCAATACGGCTTCGGCCTGCGCGCTGGAGGCCGTAAAGAGCGACCTCGATATTCCGATCATCGGCGTGATCTACGCCGGGGTGCGGGCGGCGGCAAAGGCCACGAGAAACGGCAAGATTGGCGTGATCGGCACAGAGGCCACGATCCGCAGCAATGTATATACCCGGGCGCTGAAACAGCAGCGCGCGGATCTCGAGATCATCGGGAAGCCGTGTCCGCTGTTTGTGCCCCTGGTGGAGGAAGGGCTCTGGCATGATTCCATCACCGACGAGGTGGCTTCCCGCTATTTATCGAGCTTAAAGGGGAAATACATCGACACTCTTGTGATGGGCTGCACGCATTACCCGCTGCTTCGCTCCACCTTCCGGCGTGTCATGGGCGAGGAGGTCGCGCTGATCAATCCGGCCTATGAGACGGCGATTGAGCTGAAAGAGCTTCTGGAGGAGAACGGAATGTCCTGTACGCAGGAGCCGGGTGAGGAGCAGTATCATTTCTTTGTCAGCGACCGCGCGGAGAACTTTACAAATTTTGCAACTGCGATTCTTTCCAATGAGATTAAGGAGACAAAGCAGATCAATATCGAGGAGTATTGAGATGACAAAGGATGTGCTTGTAAATATCACCGGGGCGCACATGGCGGACGGGCAGACCGACGATATTTCACTTATAACGGCAGGGACCTATTACCTGAAAAACGGTAAGCATTACATCATATATGAAGAAGCCCCGGAGGACGGATCCGGGGCGATCCGCAATACCATCAAGATTGGAAAGGGCAAAATCGAGATGATTAAGAATCTGGATGTGCGGACGCATATGATATTCGAGGAAGACAAAACAAATGTGAGCTGCTTTGTGACGCCCTTTGGGCAGATGATGGTAGGCGTGTCCACGGATCGCATACAGATGGAGGAGCAGCCGGACAGGCTCAAAGTAAAAATTGATTACACGCTGGAGGTAAACTATCAAAAGATGTCCCAGTGCCACATCGACATCGAGGTCAGCTCCAGGGCGTCAGCCAGCTTAAACCTGTCCGGAAAGCAGGAGGAGCCGGAGGAACAGGCAGGCAAGGGAGCGCAGGGGCAGTAAAACAGCCGGCAAATAAGCGGAGGTTATAAAGCCGGAAATGCTGCCGCGCCTTTTGATGATCCATCATTGGCGCGGCAGCATTTTCTTGAAAAATAGGCTATTATGAAATTATTAAGCTTTCTTCGGCCCCTTGTCTTTTTTAAAGCGGGCGAAAAAGCCCTTTTTCTTCGGCAGGGGCGGAATGCCGCCGCGGACAGACTTTACATCCGTTATGTAAAGCCCGCTGATGATGACCTTGGCCTCCGTCTTTGTGGGGAGCTGCAAGAACGCCTTCTCATCCGCAATCAGAGTCATAACCTTAGGCCCTATCTTTGCCTTTACAATCGGAAGCTTGGCCCGCCTCATATACCACGGGGTCTGGTCAATCACCATCTTGGGAAGGCCCGATTCCTTAATCTTGAGCTTCTTCTTATCAATCACCAGAATCGAAGCCGTCTGTTTCGCCGCCTCCATCAGGGTCTGCTGCTCCGCCTGCTGCTTCTGAAGCTTGCGCCCGAAGTAGTACAGGACCACCAGGATGACGATCAGCACAATCAGTATGATCAGCAAAATGTTCCAAATCTTCATCAGGGATACCTCCGTAAAAATAACGGCAAGACGCCGCCAGTATTGCTATTATAGCATTACAGGAGGAAAAAGGCAATGCAAAAATCGGGTTCAGGATATAAACCTCTGTTATTCAGAGTTGAACCGGATAAGGCGGTGGAAAATATATGTGATTGCCCTGCTGCCCGTGAGAGGGCCGCCCGAGTCAGATTCTATATAATATTGATATCTTGCCAGTAACGTAGCCAGTGTCAGCTTCTATATCCATAAAGAACCCGTAGAAAACCGCCGGCGCTTAGCGAGGTCTTTTCGGGCTTAGCGTCCGCTGCGCTTTTCTCCGAGCGGAAGCGGGGGATTCTGTTGTATATAGAAGCTGACACTGGCGGCCCCCTCACAATAAACAATGCTCCCCGATTCCTAAATTTTCCAAAATAAATTTATCATAAAATTACCCCGCTCCATATTGACGCCCCGCCCATTCCATGCTATAATGCATCAGAAATGGACAAGGGCGTTCATGAGGCAGAGGCTTCATGGACGCCTTTTCGTTATGCACAGGCCATGGAACAATACCTGGAAAGGAGTGGCGGCCATATGGAAAAAACGGTATATCTTCTTTTGGAAAACGGCGAATACTTTGAGGGAAAAAGCTTTGGCGCTCCTTTGAATGAGGCGGCCGGGGAAGCGGTATTTACCACCGGGATGACGGGATATCTGGAAACGATTACCGATCCGAGCTATTTTGGCCAGATCGTGATTCAGACGTTTCCGATGATTGGAAATTACGGCGTGATCCCGCAGGATTTTGAGAACAGGGAGGTTTATTTATCCGCATATATTGTAAAGGAATGGTGTCAGGATCCCTCGAATTTCAGGAGCAGGGGGAGGCTTGACACCTTTTTTAAGGAGAGGGGCGTGCCGGCGGCTTACGGGATCGATACGAGGAGGCTGGCGAAGCGGATCCGGGAGGCGGGAGTTATGAATGCGAGGCTGACGGAGAAAAAGCCGCCTTTTTCGGAGGAGGAGCTTGAGGAGCTCCGGGGATTTTGCATTAAAAATGCGGTGGAGACTGTGACGCCAAAAAAGATGCGGTTCTTCCATGCCGAAGGCGCGGCGGAATATAGAGTGGTTTTATGGGATTTCGGGGCTAAGCGGAATATTGAAAGGGAGCTCACGAAACGGGGCTGTGAGGTGGCGGATGCGCCTGCTTTTACAACGGCAGAGGAGATTTTAGCCCTTCATCCGGACGGGATTATGCTTTCTAACGGCCCCGGGAACCCGGAGGACAATCCATCGGTGATTGAGGAGATCCGGAAGGTGTCAGAGACGGGGATCCCGGTCTTTGGGATCTGCCTTGGGCATCAGCTTTTTGCGCTGGCGCGCGGGGGGCGCACATGCAAGATGAGATACGGGCACAGGGGGGCCAATCATCCGGTGAAGGACCTGCAGACGGGCCGCGTCTATATCAGCAGCCAGAATCACGGCTACGAGGTTTTGAGCAGCAGCCTGCCGGAGGCGGGGGAGGTGACATTTGTCAATGTAAATGATCACACCTGCGAGGGGATCACATGGCATGATGTCCCGGCCTTTACGGTGCAGTTTCACCCTGAGGCGTGCGCCGGGCCGAAGGATACTGAGGAGCTGTTCGGGCGCTTTATCCGGATGATGAGAGCGTATAAGGCAGAAAAAACAGAAGGGGAAGGCTATGAAACGCCTCCGGCAGATGGGGCCGCAAAAACCGGGAGAGGGGAGGATGAAGGGTTATGCCATTGAACAGGAAGCTTAAAAAGGTCATGGTGATCGGTTCGGGGCCGATCGTGATCGGCCAGGCGGCGGAATTTGACTACGCGGGGACACAGGCATGCCGGGCGCTGAAGGAGGAGGGGCTGGAGGTGGTGCTGGTGAATTCCAACCCAGCGACGATCATGACGGACAGGGCCATCGCGGACGAGGTTTATATTGAGCCGCTGACGCTTGAGACAGTCAGGCGGATTATTGACAGGGAGCGGCCGGACAGCATCCTGTCCACCCTGGGCGGTCAGACGGGGCTCACGCTGTCCATGGAGCTTGCGAAGACGGGATTTCTGGAAAGCCGTGGCGTCGCGCTCCTCGGGGCCTCGCCGGAGACAATTGATAAGGCGGAGGATCGCCAGCGGTTCAAGGATACCATGGAGGCCATCGGCGAGCCGGTGATCCCCTCAGAGGTCGTGACCGGGGTGGAGGAGGCCGTCGCCTTTGCAGGAAAAATCTCCTATCCGGTGATCGTGCGCCCTGCCTTTACGCTCGGCGGCACGGGGGGCGGGATTGCTGCAGATGAGGAGCAGCTTCGCGAAATTGCGCTGGCGGGCTTAAGGCTTTCCCCCATTGGGCAGATTCTGGTGGAAAAATGCATCGCGGGCTGGAAGGAGATCGAGTTTGAGGTCATGCGCGACGGCGCGGGAAATGCGCTCACGGTCTGCTCCATGGAAAACTTTGATCCCGTGGGAATCCATACCGGTGACTCCATTGTGATCGCCCCGGCTGTGACGCTGGCGGATAAGGAGTACCAGATGTTGCGCTCAGCGGCCCTGCATATCATTGAGGCCATGGGGATTGAGGGCGGCTGCAACTGCCAGTTCGCCTTACATCCCGAGAGCTTTCAATACGCGGTGATCGAGGTGAATCCCAGGGTATCCCGCTCGTCAGCCCTGGCCTCCAAGGCTACCGGCTACCCGATCGCCCGCGTGGCGGCCAAAATCGCGATCGGCTACCGCCTGGACGAGCTGCCGAATGAGGTGACGGGGGAGACGATGGCCTGCTTTGAGCCAGCGCTTGACTATGTGGCGGTCAAATTTCCGAAATGGCCCTTTGACAAGTTCGTGTACGGCAAACGGCGTCTGGGCACGCAGATGAAGGCCACGGGCGAGGTCATGGCCATTGGCCGCAATTTCGAGCAGGCGCTATTAAAGGCTGTCCGCGGGGCGGAAATCTCGCAGAACAGCCTGAATATGAGAAAAATGGAGACGCTTGGCGACGGAGAGCTGACGGAGAAGATCCTGTCGCAGGATGACGAGCGCATCTTTGCCATTTATGAGAGCATGAAACGCGGGAAAAGCGTGGATGAAATCCATGCGCTGACCGGGATTGACGAGTGGTTTTTACATAAGCTGTCCCATCTGCTCTGCCTCGAACGGCGCATGCGGGAGGAACCGTTTACAGAGGAGCTCCATATGGAAGCCAGGCAGTACGGCTTTCCGGATCAGGTGATTAAAGGGCTGACGGGTATGGAAAACATCGCGCATATCCCGGCCTGCTACCGCATGGTGGATACGTGCAGCGCGGAATTTGCGGCCAGCACGCCGTATTTTTACAGCTCCTTTGTGGAGGAGGACGAGGCGGGGGAATTTATCCGGGCGCATCAGAGCGGGAAGCCGGTGGTGATGGTATTCGGCTCCGGGCCGATCCGGATCGGGCAGGGGATTGAGTTTGATTTCGCCTCCGTGCACTGCGTCTGGTCCTTAAAACGGGCCGGCTATGAGGTGGTGATTGTCAATAATAACCCGGAAACGGTGTCCACAGACTTTAATGTGGCGGACCGCCTGTATTTTGAGCCGCTGACGCCGGAAGATGTGCTGGACATCATCCGCATCGAACAGCCGATCGGCGCGGTTGTGGCCTTTGGCGGCCAGACGGCGATCCGCCTGACGGGATGCCTTGTGGAGAACCATATCCCGGTTCTGGGAACCCCGGCGGACAGCATCGATATGGCCGAGGACCGCGGGCGTTTTAACGCGCTGCTGAAAAAGCTGAACATGAAACAGCCGGACGGCGATACGGTCCATACAGAGGAGGAGGCGGTGCGGGCGGCGAACCGGCTGGGCTATCCCGTTTTAGTGCGCCCCAGCTATGTCCTGGGGGGCCAGAACATGATCATTGCCTACAATGACAGCGACATCCGCGAATATATGAGGATCATTCTCTCGCATGCGGTTGAAAACGCCATTTTAATTGACAAATACCTGATGGGAACCGAGCTGGAGGTGGACGCGATCTGCGACGGCGCGGATGTGCTGATTCCGGGCATTATGGAGCATATCGAGCGGGCGGGCGTGCATTCCGGCGACTCGATCGCCGTGTATCCGGCCTTTATGCTGACCGAAAGCCAGAAGGACCGTCTGGTGGATTACTCCATCCGCCTGGCGCTGGCGCTGGACACCAGGGGGCTGATCAATATCCAGTATGTGCTGCATGAGGATACGATCTATGTGATTGAGGTCAATCCGCGCTCTTCGCGCACGGTGCCGTACATCAGCAAGGTAACAGGCGTTCCCATGGTGGATCTGGCGGCGCGGATCATGATGGGCGGGACTTTAAAGGGCATGGGCTACGAGACGGGGCTCTATCCCTGCTCCCCGTATTATGCAGTCAAGGTCCCGGTCTTTTCCTTTGAAAAGCTCTCGGATGTGGATACACAGCTCGGGCCGGAGATGAAGTCCACAGGGGAGGTGCTGGGGATTGCCAGAAGCATGGAGGAGGCGCTTTACAAGGGCCTGATCGCGGCCGGGTACGTGTTAAAGCGCTCCGGGGGCGTTCTGGTCAGCGTCCGGGATACGGATAAGGGAGACTTAAAGGAGCTCATAAAGGCATATGTGTCCATGGGCTTTACCATTTACGCCACAGAGGGCACGGCCAGCCGTCTGAACCGCTGCGGTATTTCCTCCACGACAGTAAAAAAGCCGAAGGAGGCCGGGACGGACGGGAAGGGGGAGACGACGATTTCCGTGATGGAAAAAGGGCTTATCAGCTACGTCATTTCCACCTCTGCCACAGGGCGGCAGCCGGAGCGAGACAGCGTGCGCATGAGGCGCCGGGCCGTGGAGCTTGGAATACCGTGCCTGACATCCCTCGACACGGCGGCGGTGCTGGCCTTAAGCCTGGAGAGCAGATTTGACGAAGATAATGTGGAGCTGATTGATATCGCCCATATCGCGCACGGGGCGGCGGGAGGCGGGCTGGAAAAGATGGAGGCCCCAAAGGATATCGAGATTCCGGGGTATGTGCTCCAGGAGCAGACGTTTCATTCGCCGGAATTTGCATAATGACGGATCCGCACAGGATTTTGCGGGAGTGCAGCATCAGATAAGGTAACCATCCGGAAGTGCATTTACATGTACTCTCGGAATCTCTCTGCACCTGCCTTTGCGGCTGATTTTCCGCCAGATGCACCCAAATTTAATCAACGCACGCTCCGCGTACGCCTCATAGATTTGTGCGCATCTGACAAAAAATCATCTCACAAAATCAGGCGCAGCGAGATTCCGAGAGTACATTTACATAACTTCTCGGAATCTCAATGAATGTGATTCTAACTGAAAATTGACAACTGAATATCGTGCAGGAAAAGAAATTT
>NZ_CALPCY010000035.1:0-53525 GCF_943193115.1 Otoolea muris | reverse complement strand
TGGTTTTGTCAATAAAATTCAGGTGGTTCGGCTAAGTGTGGCGAAAATTCATCGTCACGTTTTCGAGAATCCGGGTTTTCAAATAATTTATAACATTTACCCTTCATATTATACAATAGCGGTCAGGAAAATACAAAAGCTTTGCATGAAAAGACATTTTTTTGTGGATTTTGGGAACGGCATTGTGTTGTCCGCAGGGTTACAGTTTCCTTACATTTACAAAAAATAATGAAAAAATTACCAGAATGACCAAATGAATGAAAAAAATGTCGTTTGGTGCAAATGGGGTTGAAATTATGACCGGAATAAAAAATAATAAGAAGTGTCATTGATTTCAAAAAACAGCTACACAAAAGTTCACTACCTAATACAGAATGGAGAAATTTAATATGGTAAAAACAAAAAAATTAAGTGGAAAGAAGTTTTTTGTAAAAGGAGAAAGTCGGATGAAAAGGCAACTATGTTTGATGTTGACTGTTATTTTTTCTATGTCTATATTTGGGTGTGGAAATTCAGGACAGGGACAGGATTCTGGAAGTAAAATATCAAATGTTCAAAATGAAGCAGGTTCTGAAACAGAAGAACCTTATGTAGAAAACGATATACCTGATGAGAAAATTATTTTTCCAGCGAGTTACGAGAACACCATAGAAAATGTTGATTTTAAGATGGATGTTATTGTTGGTGCTGATTTAGGAGAGAAATTTCCAATTACCGCGAAAGCAAGAATGTTGAAAGTAAATGAGGAGCGGGCATTTCAATCATTATTCAGCGGTAATGATGATTACGAAGTATACAGTTATGAAGAAAAAAACGAATATGGGGAAAAAGTAGATACGGCAACTTATGTCACTCCAGAGGAAATAACGTTATCTTATGGTCCGCTTTCCAGTCAGATGTCATATATGCAAAGAGATTTAATGCCATATATACGCAGCTCTTTTGTACTTGATCCGGCAGATGAGCGATATAATGCAGGTTTGTATTCTACAGAAGAACAATTGTCGTTTATGACGCGTGAGGAGGCTTTTCAGATAATTGATAACGCATTAACAGAAGTGAATATTAAATTTGAGCATGTTTATACGGGATATGCGTTAGATTACGATTGTATGCAGTCACAGGAATATCACGAAGATATGGACGGAAATATTGACCGGGCAAACTATAAAAACGGGTGGTCTGTCTCAGATGAAGGCTATTATTTTTGTGTCAATCAGATATACAGAGAATTGCCGCTTTATCATGTATATTGTGAGATATTTTCAGATGCAGCAGATGTAAATGCTCCGGTACAGGCATTTATATCAAAAGATGGAATAGAGTATTTGGACATTGAAAGAGTATTTGAAATTTCCGATGAAGGAATGGCAGTCTCTTTATCTCCTATGGATGTGATTGCTGAAACGGTTGCTCATAAGTATAACCAAATACCCGGAAGCTCAACATATGAAATGACAGAAGCAGAATTATGTTATTATGTTGATTTATCTTCAGGAACAGGCGTATATGATGTAAAGCCTGTCTGGATCGTGAAGGGGATTGAAAAAAGTGAACAGCATGAGCAGGATATTCAGGTCATTATAGATGCACAGACAGCGAAGGAGATTATACCTTGAGAAAATTTTGTAATTATTTAAAAACAGACTTAAAGAGGTAGTTGGAGTCCTTGATAATTGGTTTTCAACTTTTAAGAAGCCCAATGACAAGCTTGCTACTTTATGCTCTTTTTCCTAGAGCGTGTTTGAAAATTCATTCCTGGCATCTGCACGCCCCACTTCGCGGTATATTTGTGCCAAATTCACTTAACGCAGCCCACTACGCCGCGTTCATTTGGCACAAATCTCCCACAAAGTGGCACGCACAGCTACCAGAAAGCAATTTTCAAACACGCTCTAGAGTCAAACGGAAAGAATTAACGTCGTTTACTATAAAAACCATCAATGAACAGCAGGCTGCGCGAATCCGGGAACAGGAAGAGACGATCAGGGAACTGCGGGCGGTCATCGGGGAACTGCGCGTCCTGAAGGCAAACCTGGAGGAAACCATCGGGGAATTCCGCCGGAAGTTCTTCGGGGTGCGCAGCGAAAAGGCATCTCCTTCTTCCGAAGATCCGGAGCAGGAAGCGGTCGGAGAGAAAATCAAAGTAAAAAGCCACACCCGTGAACGAAAGAAAAAAGCAGTCCGCGGCGACCTGTACGCCGCACTTCCGGTAAGGGAGATCCGGTGTCCGGTTTCGGAAGAAGAGAAGAACTGTCCCTACTGCAACGCCCCGATGGAGCCCCTGGGCTATCGATTCGTAAGGGAAGAACTGCGCATCACACCGGCAAGAGTGGAAAGGGTCCGTTATCTGCAGGAGACCGTGATCTGTCCGGAATGTAAAAAAGACGGAGATGGCTGCATGAACAACTCCTTCTGAGGGAGGTCCTTCATGCAGATGCGGGATATCAAACAACCGGGAGGAGCGCCGCTGCAAAAGCTATGCGATCGGAAGGAAGAATGCGCTGTTCCATAATTCCGCAGTTTCCACCACCCTTGATATCTGCCCAAAGGGATGCTGCCGGAAAAATACCGACGGCGACGAACTCAGGAACAGATATGTGAAATCCGTACACCATTTCTGGTTCGGCCTGTCCGCATGGAAGTCCTGCTTCAGCTTGTTCTCGAATACCTTATGGGGCCTCCCGGGCTTTGTCCCCGGCTTTTCAGGACGGACAACGGAATGCAGCCCCGGCTCGGTGTTCATATATTTATGAATGGTCGTCTGGCTGTAGCGGCAGCCTTGGCGCTCCAGACAGGCCGTCATGCTGCGGCAGCCGTCCACTCCGCTGTGGCTGCGGCAGATTTCGGCAATCTGCTTCATGAGTTTTCTGCTTTTTGAGTATAATAACCAGCCTTCCGGTGTTTCCGGTAGTTATAGCAGGCATTCGGGCAGATCTCCAGCCGCCTGAGCAGCCAGCGAACGCCGAATTCTTCATAATGTTGGTCGATAAACCGGTAAGCCTCTAACCGATTTCCTTCGCTTAAGGGTCTGTCCGGCATTCTTTGCTGAATTCGCTGCACCACTTGGAGATGCTGGCTTTGGATACACCATATTCAGCGGTGATGCTTTTGTAGGTTCGTCCTTCTTCCACATGGAGACGGACAATCTTCTTTTTAAATTCGGGAGTGTAATTCTGTAACATAATGAGTACCTCTTTTCTTGTGATTTTGATTATATCTGATTAGCCACTCCTGTTACAACTCTATTATAGCATATCAGCTATGTGTGCCGGGAGATCGTAAGACGGGCCGGCATCCTCTATGAGGTGCAGCATAAAGCAGGCTGAGTGGGAAACAGCCTCACCGGCAGAAAAGGGGTGCTTTGTACATATTATACAAGTGTAAACAATAATATTTTTGTGCAAAAACACCTTTGAATTTTTTCCTGAAAAACATATAATATATGTAAGAACGTGTGGCGTAAACTGCGTAAATCCGGTTACATGCCATGCGTTTTTTTTGATAAGAAACATACTGTAATAGGTATTCAGCGTGTAGCCTTCGGCGTAAATCCAGCGGCCGGGGTTATGCGCTGTTTTTGCATGAAAGGAGACAGACATGGAAACAAAAAACAATGTATTTCTGATGGAAGAGCCGGTTTCCCGGCTGATGGGGAAATACGCAGTCCCCTGTATCATCTCACTCCTCGTGGGCGCGCTGTACAATATCGTTGACCAGATATTTATAGCCAATGCATCGTACCTCGGCTCTTATGGAAATGCAGCCAATACAGTGGTATTTCCGCTGACAGTGATCGCTCTTGCTGTTGCGGTGATGGTGGGCGATGGCTGCTGTGCGTTTGTGAGCCTGAGCATGGGGAAAGGCAGGCCGCAGGATGCAGGCAGAAGTATGGGAAATTCCATTCTGCTCACGGTTATTTTCAGCCTTATGCTTTGCGGGGTCTATCTTGTATTCAGCAGCCAGATCATCGCTATGTTCGGAGGTACTGTGAATGAAGAAACATTCCGCAATTCAAAGGAATATTTCTTCTGGATCACTCTGGGGATTCCTTTTTATATGTTCGGGCAGGCAATGAACCCTGTCATCCGAGCGGACGGCAGCCCGAAATTTGCTATGGCATCTACGCTTGCGGGGGCGGCAGTGAATGTGATCCTTGACCCGGTATTTATCTTTAGGTTCCGGTGGGGCATGATGGGCGCTGCTGTGGCGACGGTGATCGGCCAGGTGGTGACGGCTGTCCTGGCAGTGTGGTACCTCACCCATACCAAAACCGTAAAGTTTGGCAAAGAGGATTTTAAACTGAAATGGAACATTGCAGGCAGAACGCTGATGCTGGGGATCTGCAGCTTTTTGTCACAGATATCTCTTGTGGCTGCAATGGCCGCCATTAATAACATGATCCGGCGGTACGGCGCTCTGGATGCCGTATTTGGTCAGGAGCACTACGCACAGATTCCCATGGCCGTGGTGGGGATTGTAATGAAGTTCTTCCAGATCGTAATATCCATTGTGGTCGGCATGGCTGCAGGCTGCATCCCCATCGTTGGGTATAACATGGGCGCCGGAGCGAAAAAAAGGGTAAAAGAGCTGTTTACAAAACTGCTGGCGGCAGAGGCATCGGTTGGCATCCTGGCGTTTGTCATTGTAGAATTTTTCCCGGCTTTGCTGATCGGCATCTTTGGTGCGGCCAATGAGAGTACGTATTATACGGAATTTGCAGTCCGGGCATTCCGGATTTACCTCTGCATGGTTGTGTTCGCCTGCGTGAATAAGGCGGCATTCATCTTCCTGCAGGCCATGGGAAAGGCGGCGGCGTCCACCATGCTGTCTATGGTAAGGGAGATCATGTTTGGCGTTGGGTTTGCGCTCCTTCTGCCGCGTTTTTATGGTTTGGATGGAGTTCTGTACTCCATGCCGGTATCCGACATTTTAACATTTTTGTTTTCCGTTGTTGTCATAGCAGCAACTTATAGGCAGTTGGACGGGAAACATATCCGGCAGCAGCCAAAGCCTGAGTACAGCTAAAGGAAGAGCGGTGGAGAATTCGGTATACTGCAGTAGAAAATAAATTTAGGCGCCTTGATATTTTGCTTTTGCGGTGATAAAATCAAGGTACCTAAATAAAAGGAGGAATGATTTATGACGGAAAATACCATTTGTCCGGGCTGTGGACGGCATTGTAATCTGGAAAAGCCTCGCTGCGGCAGAGGAGAGGAATACCGCCGCACCGGGAAAATGCCGGAGCAGCAGGTGAAACTGCGGGATCAGGAAATGTATACAGCCAATGATCCGGCAGCGAGTATCAATGACAGGCTGATCATCAGTCTGCGGGATTTATATCATACCATGCGTTCTCTGTATGAGGGGAAAGCGAGCCAGAAGCGCATCCTGATCATCCTGAACGGGTCGGGAGCAATCACTCAGAGGGACCTGACACAGCGCCTGGGGATCCAGCCGGGTTCAGCCAGTGAGATCCTGTCCAAGCTGGAAGGCTCAGGCTGGGTCGTCCGGACTCAGAATGAATCCGACCGCAGGACGACAGACATCTCCCTGACAGACAGCGGCAGGGAAATTGCGGAAGAGGCACTAAAGCAGCGCAGAAAGCGGCATGAGGAGATGTTTTCCTGTCTCTCGGGAGAGGAAAAGCAGGAACTGCTGTCCCTTCTGGAAAGAGTCCGCGGTGACTGGAAAAAACGGTATAAAGAAAACGAGAATACATCCAGAAACGGACATTGGCATGAATGCCGGGATAACTGTGAACACCATGACGGACATGCACACTGGGATGACAGCGGACATCATGACGGACACGGACATCAGGACAGTCACAGACACCACGGGGCTTCAAGGGGGCGCGGAGGACGCTGACCATGTGGAAGTATATCAGAAAGTATCTGTCCTTTGCCATTATCGCCGGCCTGTTCATGGTCGGCGAGGTGATGATGGATCTTGTGCAGCCGGGCTTCATGAGCCGGATCGTGGATGACGGTGTCCTTGGCGTCAGCAACGGGGCAGCGCTGATCTGTGTCTGATATGGATGCTGGGGCTGCAGATGATCGGCCTTGTTCTGGTGGGAGGACTTTGCGGATCTCTCAACAATGTGTTCTTACACATATCCAGCCAGAATATCGGAAATGAGATTCGAAAGGACTGCTTTCGCAGGATCATGGATTTTTCATTCCCTCAGATGGATCGCTTTGGCACAGGCTCTCTGGTAACAAGGGTGACCAATGACATCACTCAGGTGCAGAACTTTGTCTCGCTGTTTGTCAGGGGGCTGATCCGCACTTCGCTTCTTACCTTCGGGAGCATGTATTTGATGTTCCGGCTGAATTTGGGATTCGGGTTCATTGTACTGTGCGCTTTCCCGTTTCTGGTGGGCGTCATTGGATTCTGCCTGTGGAGAGCAAATCCCCTGTTTTCCAGGCTGCAGGCGTATCTGGATGCTATGAATGAAATCATGCAGGAAGACGTGTCCGGTATCCGCATTATGAAAGCCTGTGTCCGGGAAGCTTATGAGAAAATGCGCTTCGGTAAGGCAAATGAGGAGTTGGTCGGGACGCAGCTGAAAACTCTTGTGATCTTTGCCTTTATGAATCCCCTTACGAATGCGATTATGTACATGGCTGTCACGGCCATTTTACTGTCAGGATCTTTTTCGGTGGAAAACGGCAGTGTCACACCGGGAAATGTTATGGCGGCACTGACCTATACCACACAGCTTCTGAACGGTATTCTGATGCTTGTCATGCTGTTTCAGAATATTTCCAGGGGACTTACCTCCTGGAAACGGGTAAAAGAAGTGCTGGAAAGCGTGCCGGAACTGAAGGAAGGCTCTTTCGGCGGGGCGGTTCAGGCACAAGGGGAGATCGAATTTCGCGATGTCTCTTTTACTTATCCAAAAAGCACCCGGAGCGTGCTTTCCCATATCAATCTAAAGATACATAGAGGGGAGACAGTGGCGGTCATTGGAGCTACCGGATGCGGAAAGACGACCCTGGCCGGGCTGATGCTGCGTTTTTATGATGTGGATTCCGGCGCGGTTCTGGTGGACGGGGTTGATGTCAGAAAATACCGGCAGCGGGCGCTTCGGGAAAAAATAGCGGTCGCCATGCAGAAAAGCGAGCTGTTCAGCATGACAGCGGGGGAGAATATTACCTGGGGGATGCCGGGAGCGGATGAGGCATTGCTTGCATCCGCGGCATTCATCGCGCAGGCGGACAGCAGACAGGATCGTCGTACTGGAAAACGGCGGTATCCTGGCCTGTGGCGCCCATGAGGAATTGATGGGGTCCTGCCGGGTTTATCAGGATATCTGGCATTCCCAGATGGGAGAGGAGGCGAAAGAGGCATGAGCAAAGAACCGGATTTCAAACTTGCCGAACGCAATATTCCGGGAATGATGAATCGGCAGCAGCATTTTGCGGAGCCGGAACACGCCGACAATATCGGAGCCACAGTCACGCGGATCGCGGTATATTTTGTGAAGGAGAAGAGGCTGGCTGCCGGGATGCTGGCGGTTGTGCTGTCCGGTACCGTGTGCGGCATTCTGGCGCCGGGCCTGCAGAGCGGAGCCGTTGACATCATCGCGGGGGAGAAACAGGGCGTTCTCTCCCATACACTGGCGCTGATGCTTTCCGTCTATCTGCTTTACAGCATCTGCGGACTGCTTCAGGGATTGTGCAGCGCCAGGCTCAGCCAGAATGTGGTCAGGCGGATGCGGGAGGAGCTGTTCGGAAAAATCGTGGAGCTGCCGGCCCGTTAATGAAATCGCTCAGATTTACGGACAGATCCAGACAGCGGTTGCCGGTGCGGAGAGGGTCTTTGCCGTGCTGGATGAGGAAACAGAGGATAAAAATGGCGGGACGCTGGAGACAGGCGAAAAAGCGGCCGTGTTTTTTCAAAATGTATGCTTCTCCTATGAACCGGGAACTCCCGTGATCCGGGATTTTACCCTGGCTGTTCCGAATGGCAGAAAAGTGGCGCTGGTGGGCGCTACCGGAAGCGGGAAGACGACCATCGTCAACCTGCTCATGCGGTTCTATGACATAGAAAGCGGGGAAATCCGCATAAACGGGCAGAACATCCGCGATGTGTCCAGGGAGAGCCTGCGGCGGAATATTGCGATTGTCCTGCAGGATACGGTCCTGTTTTCCGATACCGTCCGGAACAATCTGAAATACGGAAACGGCAGCGCTGCGGAGGAACAGCTTACGGCGGCGGTGGAAATGAGCCAGTGCCGGGATATGATCGGGCTTCTCCCGCAGGGTTATGATACGGTGCTGACCGGGTCCGGCGCAAATATCAGTCAGGGGCAGAGGCAGCTTTTAGCCATCGCCCGGGCTTTTGTGGCGGCCCCCAAAATCCTGATTCTGGATGAAGCCACGTCCAATGTGGATACCCGCACGGAGAAGGCGATACAGGACGCCATGCACAGCATTATGCAGGGACGCACCAGTATCGTGATCGCTCACCGCCTTTCGACGATAAGAGACTCCGATTTGATTGTGGTTATGGATCACGGGGAGATAGCGGAGAGCGGCAGCCATGAGGAGCAGATTGCGAAAAAGGGCAGATATTATGAACTTTACATGACTCAGTATGCCGGATTTGCGGTATAAAGGAAAATTTCAGCAAGACATACGTGTCCTGAATCTTATCATGTAAGTCCTGAGTTTAAATAATTGTTTTGCTTTATAATAACCTCCTACTATTTTTCTATAGACAAAAACGGCACATGCGCATGCATGTGCCACATAAATCAACCACGCACCACATGCAGTAATTATCTGTACCGTAATCAGATTTACGTGCAAAGCACCACATGTGTCGTTGAATGGCTGTATTTATTTTTTAACCTTGATGATCATATCAAAATCCGTTTTCAAAAGTCAGGAAAGCAAATTTGGAATGTTAATTATGACTGTTGATCCAGATAATCTCCAACAGGGCTGGAATTATACTGTTTAATCACTTTAATGATAATCGAACCGTCCGGCTGGTTTGTCTGTTCCGTAATTTTATATTGTATGTGATTCCGTTCCAGATTTTTCTTGTAATGCTCAAGTTCCTGTTCTACCTGCATTACCGCATCATCATGCCCGACATCTTCTTTCAGCATAAAGTGCAGAGTCTGGCAAATACAGGCTGCTTTTACTCGTTTCATGTGCGTTCCCTCCATTCTCAAAAATAAAAGCGCAGCTTATATGCAACTGGAATTACGCCGAAAAGCTACACGTTGTAAATACATTATAGTGAAAAACAGATTTCTTTTCAAAGGACTTTTTTACCAAAAAGGCAAAAAAAGAGAGGTCTGTTCGTTATTATTTTTTTAAGGAATATGGTACGGTATGTGCTTTTTTATGGTTTTATATATGCTGAATATTGTAGAAAATGTGTAAGTGTGTGGTTTGAACTGAATCGGGTACTGTATTCCATGCCGGTTTCGGAAGGATTCCTTTCCCGCTGTCTGGATGTGCAGGAGACAGTTTGGCGGCAATCGGAAAATCAGAAAGCCACTTGCCGCTGAAAGATCGGGAAGGGACGCAATGACAAATAAAGATTACCCTGCTCCTGAAATGTTCGGCGGGTACGAAATACGCTTCTATGATTGATGACATGGTGGAGATTGAGGTGGAGGCTGCCCATCATTATTATGAAGTCTTAAAGCAGCTTGGGGCTCCTTCACCCAAAATTGACGAAAAACTGGAACAATATCATGGCAACGGGGATGATAGGCGCTTTTTTTGAAATGGTCCTCCATAGGATGCCTTTTGACAACGCAAAGGTGTTTTTGAAGAGTTAAATGATTTTTATGCCGCAGGGCAGATGAAAATCATGGGACAGTGATCTGATCCAACAGCTAATATATAGAAAGTTTGCATTGCGGGCTTTCTATTATATTTTTCTTATTGGTTAGTTAAAATTAACTAATATTTTATAGGGGTAACGAAGAATGACTGCAGCGTTTCCCTCATCATACCCAAAGGGCATGTGCCGGGTTTTTGTTCGCCCTGGGAGTGTGTATCAGGTGGCTTATGAAGCTGAGGAGGAAATTCAGGCAAGGAGGTTTGCCTGAATATAATCGGGACAGTATACTATATACCTTGAAATCGAAGTTATACTATCGTTTTAGTTATTCCAAATTTGAAATCTCCCCTTGGGGGCAAAATCAAAAAGTATGCCCAAATCAAAATGTATAAGGAAAAATCGAATTGTATCAAAGACAGCGTTTACATAGATGACGGGATTATTGATTCTTTTGCCGCCTATGGCTGCTTATAATAATGCCATTGGTTCAGAGGTTGCCTGAACTGTTCTGTATAAAGATAATTAAGCAAAGAAAATTTCCAGCAATTATTTACATTTTTCGTGTTTGATTGTAAAATGAACGGGTGAATTGCAGAGAGTTTAAGGAGATGTGGACATGAGAGTTCTGTGGGGAAACGGGCCGGGCGGCCCGGGGCGCAGAGACAGGAAATGGGCCTTCGCGGCCGGGGCGCTGGCGGTTATAGCCGCGTTTTTCATCCAGTATGCGTGGGAGCATGACATGAGCGCCCTGCGGCAGGGCGAAGGAAACCGAAAAGAGGAAACCATTGTCTCAAGAGCCGCGGCACCCTCCGAATTGTCCGGGGACTCAGAGGCAGAAAAGGGACAGGACAGAGAGCGCGCCGGAGAGGGCGGCGTGGAAGAGCAGCCAGAAGATAAGACGGCGGCCGCTGAAAGCGGAGAGAACCATGAGAGCGGGCCGGATAGCGGCGCGGCTTCAGAGGGCGCGGGAGAAGTGGAGGAGAAAACAGGAGAAGAAGCCGGTTCCGCAAGCGGCCGCAAAGAGCGGCGGGATGGATCCGGGGATGGCACAGAGGGAAGCCGGGACGATTCCGGGAGCGGTTCGCCAGAAAGCCGGGACGGCTCCGGAAACGGCCCGGAAGAACGGCAGGAGCCGGGCAGCAAATCCGTGGATGAGACAAAGCCGGCCGCCCCTGAGACTGAGGAGGCAAAGCCCGGGTCAGCTCCGGCGCAGTATGCGGTCAGTGATTACGGCCCGGGCGATCTGGTGGGGGAGGATGCGGTCTACGCTCTGGGGAGCAGTTCATTTTTCCAGGAAACAGAGATAAGCGACAGCCTGTTCCAGAGAATATACGGAAAATCATATAAGGAAAACAGTATCATTCCAAGAGAGGATCTGCGCTATATCCGCGTGCTCTACTATGATTTCAGCGGAAACTGCCGGTATGGGGAGCTGGTCAGCAATAAGGCCATCAGCCGGGATCTGGTGGAGATTTTCCAGGAGCTTTACAATCAGAAATACCGCATTGAGAAGATCCGGCTGGTGGACGATTACGACGCGGATGACGACAGGTCCAGCTCGGAGAATAATACATCATGCTTCAATTACCGGACCGTGGCCGGAAAAAGCGCGCTGTCCCTGCACGCAAGGGGACTCGCCATTGACATCAATCCAAGGTATAATCCGAATGTATTTTATGATGAGGCGGGAAATGTGACCGGCTGCCTTCCGGCCAACGGGATGGATTATGCGGATCGCTCGCAGGATTTTCCGCATAAGATTGATGAGAATGATCTGTGTGTGCGCCTGTTTAAGGAGCACGGCTTTATCTGGGGAGGCGACTGGAGGCGGGAGCCGGATTATATGCACTTTTCGAGAAGCACTGTGCCGGAGAGCTGAGTTATGAATCTATATGCGCCGCTGTTTACACGCCAGCCGTTGTGATGCGTATCGGTGTGTATAAGCGGCCATTTTTCATTTATATGAAAATTGGACAGTGGGAGTAAATAAACGGATGATAAAGCAAGGGATGATACGAACTCCTATCACAACTGGGATAATTTGCACGCTGCGTGGAGGATATGCCGGACCTTGGCCGCACATACAAAATACAGGACCATGGGAAAAAGCAGAGAAGGAGAGCTTTCAGTATACAAAACAAGCCGTGTTGCAGCGCGTCCTGAGAAACATTCCCGGCCGCGGGTTTCCGCTCTCTCTTTTTCGCTGCCTGATCATAGTGAATGGGGGCAAATAATGGAAAGAGCTCTTTTAGAAGAGTCCGGAGATCTGCGGTTTATGCAGATGGAGCGGATTGGGGAGCTGGACTGCTGTATCTTTGAAGCCGGGGATGCCTGGGATGCGCAGAAACAGGAATTCGCATACTACCCCTCATTTCCGGCCCAAAGCATTTCGATCGAACCTGACAGACAGAGAGTGGTGACAAGAGGATGCTCAGGCGTATCTTACGAATATGTGATCGTATACGAAGTGGTGAATGGGGAGTATATGCAGGCCAAAGAACTGGTGTTAAAGCGTAAATATCATCCGGAGTCCGGCGGATGGCAGTCTGTATTGTCTTACTTTGAAATGGGTGAGCTGATACAGACGCACCTGTAAAACGATGACAGTGAAAGAGAACAGCTATATCCCGATATGGATTATTGGATGAAAGGCTGATACGCCCGGAGCATGCGGGACAGCGGAACTATGTTTCAGGCGCGCTCCGGGCTCATGTCCATATCAGAGCTTTAGAATCATCCCCGTATACCGCGGCTTTATCTCCGTAAATTTAAGCTTCCGGTACAGGGGAAGCCCGTCCTGAGTCGCGTCCAGCGAAATATAGGACAGAGAAAGCCGCCTTCCATCCTCAATCGCCATAGTCAATAACTGTTTTGCTATCCCCATCCTGCGGTATTCCGGTCGGGTATACACATTCAGCATAACGCCGAATTTCCCTGTCAAAACCGCCGGATTCGCCGGCATTTCCGTAATATGAAGAAAAGCGGACGCCGCAATTTTCCTCTCATCCTTCGCCGCATAAGCAATCAAATCCCGATTCAGATGCCCCGCGAAATACCCGGGAAGCTGCGCGCGGATCGCATCCGCCTGCTCAGCAGCCAGGGTCTGGTAATCTTCTGTCAGATAAGCGATCCTCATATCAATCAGGGCCGGGATATCGGTTTCCAACGCTTTTGTATAGTTCATGGCAATTCCTCTCCTTCTAAATGCACAGCTTTCGCAACCGTTCAGCTACCCCCTGAACGGTTGCCGGCTTTTTCATACATATATTATACACAGCCTTTTACTATTTTACAATAAGGGCAAAAATCGTATCCCGGATATTACAATCCGCAGGCCGATATCACACTGATAGCTTACCGGGATCTTTTCGGGCTGTACAGACCGCTGTATACGCAGGGCTGTACTGGTGCCGCTGCGCTTTTCTCCGAGCGGGAGCGGGGGTTCTGTTGGATATCGAAGCTGACACTGGCGGGCTTTTCACGACTTTCCAAAACTTTTCACAACTCCCCAGGCAAATAAGTGATTGAATTCCCCCTCAGATAATGGTAAAATATACCCATAGCAAAGGAGACGAAAAACATGAGCGATTATTCTTACAGCAAAGAGTTCCATCAGGACAACGTGACATTTTGTGAATTCGATCTGGAAACCATCCGAAAGATGTTCACCAGAATATTTCAATCATACAACCCCAAAGTAAAAGACGAAGCCTTCGATTCCTTCTGCGAAGATTTCTATGCTCTCGCAAAGGAGATGCCTGTATCGAACGAGCGCATGTGGCGCATGATCATAACCGACATGCTGTTCAATTACGACGACAGGGGCTGCCTTGAATCGGGAGCGGCCGATAACGGGATTAAGAGAAAGCAGTTCGCGATTATTGCAAAAGTGATTTTGGGCATACTGCGTGCTAAGAATTAGGCCGCGCAGGCGGCGCGAAGAGAGCGCCGCCTGCGGATCAGGCTCAACGACAAAAAGGTTAAAAGAGCGCCGGAAGTATCCGGGGCTTTTTTATGCACAGGCCCGCATAAGGAAGCCTGCCGCCAGTACGGCGCGGGTAAACCCTCATAGGATAACATATGACAAGACTATTTGACACCATACCGCCCGGTTTTTTTAATTGCTTATCAAGCGCCGGCAATCAGGGAATCTACTCGGACTGCCTCCAGGTGATTTATGAGCAGTATGACCGTGAGATATCCTACCGCATCGCCAGGGGGCGGATCCGCGACGCGCTTGCGGCTTATCTTCTGGAAAACCATGTGGATTTTATCGATCCCGAAGAGGAGACGGAGGCCAGGAAGAACCACAATGAGATGGCGAACAGCATCATACGGCGTTTTTGCTCCGCGGAGATCGGGTGGCTGGAGGAGGAAAACGACGACGCGACGTATGAGAAGCATATCATTATGACCGAACAGGGGATCCTGCTGGCGGAATTTTTGCAGCAGATCCGCAGGCCGGACAGGGAAGAATTTTCCAGCTATATTTACAATATCTACAATATTCTCCGGAATGAGGAGCAGTGGCGGCGGGATCCGTATGTGGACGGGCTTAAGAATATTTACCGCAATGCCAAGCTTTTGTCCAAGGCGCTCAAGCGGCTGGCCACATTTATCAGGAAGATCATTGAGCGCATGGTAAAGGAGGAGAGCCTGGAGAGCCTGACCGAGAATATTATCGAATACTGCGACGGCAATTTTATCCGTGAGTACGCGAGGCTCACGAAGCAGCAGAATATCCATATTTACCGTTCCTTTATCCGCTCAGAGCTCGATCGCGTGCAGAATGACCGGGCGCTTTTTGAGCGCCTGAGAGCCGGCTGCGCCGCGGAGGAAGGGCTTAAGCCGGAGGCGGCAAAAGAGTACGCGGAGGATATGCTCCGGCAGACGAAGCGGTTCCTCTCCGAGGATTATGACCGGATCATGCGGGACATCAAGCACCGGATCAATGTGTACCTGCAGATTGCCGTGGGGCGCGCTCGCTTCCTCAGAAGCCGCGGGGGAGATATGAGGGGCAATGTGGAGCAGGCGGTTAAGGCGCTCACAGAGGAGATGCGGGAGCTTGGCTTTAAGGAGGAAGCGCCGCCGGAAGTGAACCGCCTGTTTTTGCTGGAACGGCATGAATTTATCGACGAAGGCTCGCTGCGTTTCCCCAGAAAGGCGAGGAGCGTCCGCCGGGAGACCGCCTCGGGCCTTGAGGTGATGAGCGAAGACGATATGGAGCAGGCCAGAAAAGCGCATGAGAGAGAGGCATATAATCCGTATTCCCGGGAGAAGATGGGAGCCTACTTAAATCGCCTGATGGGAGAGAAAGCGGGCATCGAAAGCGACGCCCTGCCGCTTGAAAGCAAACGCGATCTGCTCTGCAGCCTGTCGGCCGTGGCGTATGGCAGGGAGAACGGCTTTTCCATCCGCTTATTGGACGGCTACGTGGAGACGAACGGGATGCTGCTGCGCCGGTTTGAGATCGTCAGGGAGGACGGGGCGGGGGATGAAAAATAACAATTCAGATGATGTGAATTGCTGCGGTGAAGGAGATATCACGGAGGATCATGGATGAGTATAGAGGAATTCTGGGAGGAATACACCTCGTCGGAGCGGGCCCTGTTTCAGAAGTCATGCAGGCGTCTGCTGAAGCAGACGTTTATTGTGCGCGCAAAGGATGAGGACAGCAAAAAAGCGTATTATTTTATTTCCAAAAAGCCGGAGCCGTTTTCCACGTATTTCAGTTATATCGGGTTTGACATTGAGATCGACCGGGAAAATGGGGTCGTGATGCTTCGCAGCCGCGGGGAGACGGCAGAAGGCGGCAGGGCGCAGGTAAACCGGCTCATGCTTAAAAAGGCGGAGAGCGTTGTGCTGTGCTGCCTCTGGATCCTGTATACAGACCGGATCAGCACGGTCAGCCTTACCCAGCCGGCGGTCATTTCCATCACCGATCTGCGCTTTGAGCTGGAGAAATACGGGATCCGGGATCAGATAGATAAGAGCGCCATGGCGAATATCCTGGCCCTGTTTTCGCGGTTTAACCTGATTGACGTGCACGGAAAGGTCGGGGATGCGGACTGCATGATCCGCCTGTACCCCTCGCTCCAGTTTGCGTTAAGCGAGGAAGAATTCCGGCGTTTTGCCGGCGCGGCGGCGCGGCGGATGATGGAGCTTTCGCCGGAGGAGGAAGATGGGGAGGACGACGATGCAGACGAATAGAAAGACAGCCACAAAGCTTTTGCTGGTCCAGTGGTCCAGATTCCAGAATGTGTGTATCCGCCTGGAAGGATCGACGCTGTTTACAGGGGTAAACGGGAGCGGAAAATCGACGATCCTTGACGCCATGACCTATCTTCTGACCGGGAACACGCAGTTTAACAAGGCCGCCAGGGACCGCGACCGGACCGTGGCCGCGTATGTGCGGGGCGATACGAAAAGCAACGGCCCGGAGCGGTATTTAAGGACCGGCGAGATCGTCAGCTACATTGCCATGGAATTCTGGTCGCCGGTGGACAGCGCCAGCATGGTGGCCGGCGTGTGCATTGAGTCAGCGGATGATTTATCCTACAAGAGCAGTTGGTTTGTCTGCCGGGGCGCGGCCATGGAGCAGCTAAATTTTACGGCCGTTGAGGGAAAAACCATCCGCTTCACGCCGAAACAGGAGCTTGCGGTAAACGGACAGAAGCTTAAATCCGCTGATTTCTGGGGGCGCGAGCGGGGCGTGGAGCAGGTTCTGCGGGCTTTGGGCCTTCGGTGCGACGCGGCCAAATACCGCTTACGGCTCTTAAAAATGATGGCATTTAACCCGGAAAATAATATTGACCAGTTTATTAAAGAGTGCGTGCTGGATCCCGGAAAGGTGGATTCCCTGGGGGAGCTTCGGGAGCAGAAGCGCCAGTTTGAGCATATTAAGGACATGTATGAGAGCCTGCGGGCCGGCCGGGAGCAGCTTGAGGAAGTGGAGCAGAGGGCGGCTGAGTATGAAAAAAAGCTGAAAAGCCTTCAGATCCGTGAATTCATGCTCTGCTACCAGAGGCTGCGCGACAAGGAAGAAGAGCAGCAGAGAAAAACGCAGCAAAAGGAAGCTCTGCTTCACAGACAGAGCGCTCTTGAGGAGCGCAGAAAAGAGCTGGACGGACAGTACGAGGCGGCCGGGGAGCGCTGCCGCATCGCGGAGCAGAACGATATGGCGCGGGGCATGCAGGACAGCATCCGGGCCCTTGAGGGCCGGATCCGGGCGGCGGACGAGGAAATTCACAGATATGAAGAGAAGAGAGAGGCTTTAAGGAGGCTGCAGGCGCAGCTTTCTGAGCTTCTTGAGGGGGGAGGGGAGCTTTTCGGGCTTACGGATGATGAGACGCAGCTCCTGCGCCGTCTGGCGGAAATGGGCGCGGCGGCGGACAAAAAAACAGAAGTGTTTCTGCATGCCGCGGAGGTTTTCAGGCAGCAGGGCCGGATCATGGAGAAGGAGGAGGTCCACTGTGAGGATCGCATGGAACAGCTTGACAGGGAAATGGACAGGCTGGAGACAAAGATCCGGCTTTTAAAGGCGAACCGGATGGTATTCCCCGCGGGTGTGGAGCAGGCGAGGCGGATTCTGGAAGAGGAATTTACACGGCAGGGCCTTAAGACAGACGTGCGGATCTTTGCGGAGCTGGTGGAGGAGGTAACGCGGGCAGAGTGGAGAACCGCGGTCGAGACGTTTCTCGGGCGGAAGCGTTTTTACCTCATCGTGGACGGGGCGGTCTGCCATAAGGCTATGGAGATTTTGCAAAAAAAGGCGGTTCACGGCGTAAATGTCGTTCTGACAGACAAACTGCCCGATACGCCCGTCACGCCCGGCTCCGCGGCGGAAATCCTCAAGATCCCCAACGTCTATGCCAGAAGATACGCCAATTATCTGCTGAACGCGATCCATCTGTGCGAATCAGAGGAAGAGCTCCACGAATACCCAAAGGGCGGGCTGATGAAGAACGGAATGCTGGCCAAGGGCTATGCGGTATCCTGCATGGACATGAGCCGCACGGACGCCTGCCTGGGGGGCGATTCGATCCGGCTGCAGCTTAAAAAGGCGGAGGAAGAAAAGGAGAGAACGCAGGAGGCGCATTCTGAAAGCCGGAGAGAGGCGGATGAGATCAGGCAAAAAAGGGCGCGGATCGGTTCTGTGAACTGGGACGCGGGGCATTATGATTTCCAGGCGGCAGCCCGCCTTAAGGAGAGCGCGCAGAGAAAAGATAAGCTTGCAGCGGATCTGGAGAGAATCCGCAGCAACCCCGATTTCCTCGCCATCCTGCAGGAGCAGCAGGACGCCAGGCAGGAGTACGACGGGCTTAAGGCCGCGGTGGAGGCGGCCGCAAGGGAGATTGGTTCATGTGAAAATGAGAGGCAGAGGAAAGAGGAGGAGCTCGCGCAGATTTCCGCGGAGCTGTATATCCTGAATCAGGATTATTCCGAAGCCTGCATCCGGCACATGGAATTAAAACGTCCCATGCTGGAGGAATACGAATCGCTCGTAAAGAATTCCCGTCCGCCCGCGGCGCAGAAAGCCGTCCGCCGGCTTGAGGGAGAGTTAAAGGAATGCGTCCGCCGGCTTGAGGACGCGCAGCTTAACTACTGTAAGCTGACAGGGACCGACATCAACCGGCGCGGGGCGGGCTACATCCCGTTTTACAGGGAGGAATACAGAAATATTGCCAATATCCGCATTGAAGAGGTCCACAACCGGCTGAGGGAGCAGGGAGAAAAGCTTGAGAACGCATTTATGAATGATTTTGTGGCGGAAATCAATGAGACGGTGCGGGAGGCCAGGGCAGAGATCGAGATCATTAACCGTGAGCTGAAGAAGATCCCCTTCGGCAGCGACACGTACCGGTTTGTGATGAGAAAGAAGCCGGATCGGGATGTCTTTTTCCGCATCTGTGAAAGGCTTGAGGAATACATGGACACGCCGGAGGCTTACATGAACTTGGCGAGGGACGACGAGGAGATGGAGCGGGATATCCGGGAATTTATGAGTGTGATCCTCGATGAGGAGGACGAGACGCAGTACACGGATTACCGCAATTATTTTGTATACGACATGGAGATATCCAGCTTGCAGGGAGGAAAGGAGATCACCGCCGACTTATCCAAAAAGCAGGGCTCAGCCAGCAACGGCGAAAAACAGACGCCGTACTTTATCATTCTGGCTGCAAGCCTGCTCCAGTATTATCCCAGGCAGGTCTGCTGCGCGAGGCTCGTATTTATAGACGAGGCATTCTCGGCGCTGTCCAGGGAGCGCATTGAGCAGATGGTAAAATACTTTGAAGAGAACCACTTCCAGGTCTTTTACGCCGCGCCGCCGGAAAAGATCAGCAGCATCGGGGCCTTCATTGAGTCAACGGTCAGCCTGGTGGCCTCCGGGCGCTACACACACGCGGTCGAGGGGCTGGCTGGCGCGGCGCTTGCGTAAATGAGCAGGGCTGCAGGTGATTACGCGCCGGCCGGGAACGTGTCAGGCGGGGATTCCCGGCCAGGTATATGTCAGACGGGATTCCCGACCGGGCATGTGTCAGACGGGACTCCTGGCCGGGCGTCAGGCGATCTGCAAAAGGAAGAGGATGCCGCACGCAAATCCGGCCGAGTAGAGGCCGAAGACTGCAAGGGACACAGGCCGTGCGGCCCGGAAGGTCACAAGGGACAGGTACACGGCGTCCAGCACATCCAGAAGAAAGATAAACTGCAGGATGCCGTGCAGGAGGGCCGCCTTCGGGCCGATCCTGCCCATCCTGCAGGCCATGCGGATCGTCTGCACCCCATAAAAGGCTCCGGGAAGCATGGCGAGCCAGGTGCAGAGGCTTCCAAAGGCGATCAGTCCGGCGATAACCGGAAACGCAAACAGGATCGTCCCGCGGCTGGCGACAAACGCGGTCAGAAACAGGAAGGTTATGGAGATAAAATTGATCAGGAAAAACGGAATAAGGCCGTATTTTAAGGTCAGCATACCTTTAAAGCAGGCGTCAGAATCCTGCCTTGCGAAAGCGTGGAAGGATCGGACGATGCAGCGGATGCCTAAAGCGGCCACCGCGGCCCAGTAGAGGGCGGCCAGCAAAAGATAGACGCCCGCCGGGATCCCGGCGCGGCCGCCTGAGGCGACGGAATAGGAGGCGATGATGAGACAGACGATGTTGGCGGGAACCTGTATGGACAGGAGGAGAATGTAAATCAGCATGGTTTGGGCTCCTTATCTTAGAAAAAATTTCCCTTTTTGTTATCAACCGAATTCGTTATAGCACGCAGAAAAGGTAAAGTCAACCGGAATTTAAAGTATACAAAAAAGCATATATCAAAAGATATATGCTTTTCCAATAGCGGAAGGGAGATTTGAACTCTCGACACCACGGGTATGAACCGTGTGCTCTAGCCAACTGAGCTATTCCGCCATATTTAGTTTTGACTGGGGCCTATAGGGCTCGAACCTATGACCCTCTGCTTGTAAGGCAGATGCTCTCCCAGCTGAGCTAAGACCCCGTCCGCACCGCTTATTTGCGACTGCTTAGATAGTATAATATGTATTGTTCTAATTGTCAATACTTTTTTGGAAATATTTTATAGAAATTTTCTTATCATTTAGTATGAAGTATGCTATACTATTTAAAACAAAGGATGTAAGGATTCGATTCCTTAACATACAGAGCAACGGAGGCCATGATGTATTACTTTATCATTAATCCCTGCTCCGGGAGCGGAAGGGGCCGTAAGGTCTGGAATAAAGTGGAACGGTATTTGCTGCCCAGGGGCGTGGAGTACCGGGTGTTTCTCACAGAGCGCCCGGGACAAGCCACAGAATTTGCACAGCAGCTTACGAGAGGGAGCCGTGATCCAAGGCTGATCGTCGTAGTCGGCGGGGACGGGACGGTCAACGAGGTGGTGGACGGGATCTGCTTTGGCGGCGCGGTGACGCTGGGCTATATTCCGGTTGGGGTGAAAGGCGATCTGGCGAGGAGCTTAAAGCTCTCGCGTTCCCCGCTTCGGAATATGAAAAAAATTCTCCATCCGAAATATTATAAATTAGTGGATTACGGCGTCGTGACCTATGGGGACGAGGCGGTCCGGCACCGCCGCTTCATGGTCAGCGCCGGCATCGGGTTAAACGGGGCGGTCTGTCAGAGCCTTCTTAATATGCGCTCGGCAAGGCTTTGGAGATACCTGGCTTTAAAGAGGCTTCCGAACTGCCTGTGCGAGACGGCGCAGTATGTAAAGGCCAGGCCGGCAAAGGGCTATATCCTCTTAGACGGCGAGAAACGGGTGGAATTTAACAATATCTATCAGGTCGCGGTTCAGAATCACTCGTTTGAGGGCGGCGGCTACCGGATTGCGCCCGGCGCAGACTGCAGCGACGGCCGTCTGGAGGTGTGCGTGCTGAGCAATGCCTCCAAGCTGCAGGCTTTGGGAGTCCTGACGCGGGCATGGCAGAAGCGCAGTTATAACAAGGGCATGCGGATCTATTCCTGCCGGGAGGCCAGGATCCATATGGAGCGCCCGATGGCGGTTCATGTGGACGGAGAGTGCTGTTCCAGCCAGAGTGATCTGGAGGTGCGCTGCATTGAGCGGGCGCTGCGGATGATTGTGTGATCTGCGATAGTTCCTAAGATACAGTTCCTGTAACCGCCCGGGACGTCCGGACGGCGGCGGGATATCCAACTGGAGGGTTAAATCAATGAGAATTGGTCAGGGATATGATGTACACCGGCTGGCAGAGGGGCGTGAGCTGATACTGGGGGGCGTGAAGATTCCCTATGAGAAGGGGCTGCTGGGCCATTCGGACGCGGATGTGCTGACGCATGCTGTGATGGACGCCCTTTTGGGGGCGGCGGCCCTGGGAGATATCGGGCGGCATTTTCCGGATACGGATCCGGCGTATGAGGGGATTTCCAGCATGATACTGCTTAAAAAGACGGGAGAGCTTCTGGCAGAGAGCGGGTATGTGATTGAGAATATTGACGCCACGATCATTGCCCAGAGGCCAAAAGTGTCGGGCTTTCGCGGGCAGATGGAGGAAAATATAGCGGCCGCGCTGGGGATTGAACCCGGACGGGTCAATGTCAAGGCCACGACCGAAGAGGGCCTGGGCTTTACCGGGAGGGGAGAAGGGATCGCCGCCCAGGCGATTATTTTGTTGACGGCAGTGGAAAATTACTGTTATGATAGAGAGATGATGGCGGGGCCCGGCTGCGGCGGATGCTGCGGCCGCGGCGCGCAGCCTGCCTGACTGGGAATCGATAGAATAGGAGATGTTCAGGATGAAGATATTTAATACGCTGTCCAGAACCAAGGAGGAATTCATTCCCCTTGAGGAGGGCAAGGTTAAGATGTATGTATGCGGTCCGACGGTGTACAATTTTATCCATATCGGAAATGCAAGGCCCATGATTGTATTCGATACCGTGAGGCGTTATTTTGAGTACAAGGGCTATGAGGTGAATTTTGTGTCCAATTTTACGGATGTGGACGATAAGATCATCAAAAAGGCCATTGAAGAGGGCGTGGACGCGGATACGATCTCGCAGCGCTATATCGCTGAGTGCAAAAAGGATATGCAGGGCATGAACGTTAAACCTGCGACCGTGCATCCGCAGGCCACGCAGGAGATCTGCGGGATGCTGGATATGATCGGGGATCTGATTGAAAAGGGGCATGCGTATGTCGCCAAGGACGGGACCGTATATTTCAGGACCGGCTCCTTTAAGGAGTACGGGAAGCTTTCGCACAAGAACCTCGAGGATCTGCGCTCCGGCTTTCGAGAGCTGAAGGTGACCGGGGAGGAGGACAAAGAGGATCCCACGGATTTCGTGCTCTGGAAGCCGAAGAAAGAGGGGGAGCCTTACTGGGAGTCGCCCTGGTGCCAGGGCCGCCCGGGCTGGCATATCGAGTGTTCCGTCATGTCCAGGAAATACCTGGGGGAATCCATTGATATCCATGCCGGCGGGGAGGATCTGATTTTCCCGCATCATGAGAACGAGATTGCGCAGAGCGAGGCGGCAAACGGAAAGCCGTTTGCGGCCTACTGGATGCACAATGCTTTTTTGAATATCGATAACCGGAAGATGTCCAAATCTCTGGGGAACTTCTTTACAGTCCGGGAGATCAGCGAAAAATACGACCTTCAGGTCCTGCGCTTCTTTATGCTGAGCGCCCATTACAGAAGCCCCTTAAATTTCAGCGCGGATCTGATGGAAGCCTCAAAGAACGGCCTGGAGCGGATCCGCACCGCTGTAGAGCGATTAAATGACGGCTTAAAAACAGCCTCCGCCGGGTCAATGACCGGTGCGGAGAAGGAGCTGGCGGCTGAGGTGAAGGGCTTTGTCGGGAAATATGAGGCGGCGATGGATGATGATTTCAACACAGCGGACGCGATCGCCGCGGTGTTTGAGCTCGTAAAGCTGGGGAATTCCACCTCCTCCGGCGAATCCTCAAGGGAATATTTAACGCTTGTGAAGGAGACGATTGAGCGGCTCTGCGATGTGCTGGGCATTATCACAGAGACAAAGAAGGAGGCGCTCGACAGCGAGATCGAGGAGATGATCGCCATGCGGCAGCAGGCGAGAAAGGATAAGAACTTTGCCCTTGCCGACGAGATCCGCGGGAAGCTTCTTTCAATGGGAATTTTGCTAGAGGATACGAGAGAGGGCGTAAAATGGAAGCGTGCGTAAGCGAGTGGAATAAGGCGCTTCATCTCAAGGCCAGGGATGCGGGAGAGTATTCCCCCCTGGCTTTGGCCTATTTGGGCGATGCGGCGTATGAGCTGGCGATCCGCGGGATGGTGATGAACCGGGGCAATGTCCAGGTGAATAAGATGCATAAAAAGACAGCCAGCCTTGTGAAGGCCCAGGCGCAGGCCGCGTTTTACAGGCTCATAGAGGAGAGCCTGACCGAAGAGGAAAAGGCCGTTTACCGCCGGGGCCGGAACGCCAAACCGGCGAGCGTGGCGAAGAATGCGACGGTCCACGATTACAGGATGGCCACGGGATTTGAAGCCCTGATAGGCTACCTCTATCTGACAGAGCAGTTTGCCCGCATGTCGGAGCTTCTGGGCGAGGGCCTGCGTAAAATGGGGGAGATTTCGTAACAGCGCGGCGTGCAGATGGCGGGAATGATTTTAAAACACGCTTCAGGGGAAGGAGACGCGGGATGCGGTATGAGGAGATGACGATTGAGGGACGAAACGCCGTGCTGGAGGCATTTCGTTCCGGAAAAACCATAGATAAGCTGTTTGTCCTGGACGGTTGCCAGGACGGCCCGGTAAAGACCATCACAAGAGAGGCCAGGAAGAGCGATACGATTATCAATTATGTGAGCCGGGAGCGCCTGGATCAGATGTCCGCGACAGGAAAGCATCAGGGCGTGATCGCATTTGCCGCCGCGTTTGAATACGCGCAGGTGGACGATATGCTGAAGCTGGCGCAGGAAAAGGGGGAGCCGCCTTTTTTGTTTCTTCTGGACGGCATTGAGGATCCGCATAACCTGGGGGCGATTATCCGGACTGCGAACCTGGCGGGGGCGCACGGCGTGATTATCCCCAGGCGCAGGGCGGCGGGCCTGACCGCTACGGTGGTGAAAGCCTCGGCAGGGGCCCTGTGCTATACGCCGGTGGCAAAGGTCACCAATCTGTCCGCTGTGATAGAGGACTTAAAGAAAAAGGGATTTTGGTTCGCCTGTGCGGATATGGAGGGCGAGCTTATGTACCGCCTGAATCTGACCGGGCCCATGGGCCTGGTGATAGGAAACGAGGGGGAGGGCGTGAGCCGCCTGATAAAGGAAGCCTGCGATTTCCGCGCATCCATTCCCATGAAGGGCGATATCGACTCCTTAAACGCCTCCGTGGCGGCCGGCGTGCTGGCCTATGAGATTGTGCGCCAGAGGATGGCCCTGCAGGCGCGGGGAACGGCGTAGTACACAGGCAGGTTATAACAGTTCAGACGGGAGGGACAGTCATATGAAAATGATCATTGCAGTAATTGGAAGCGAGGACGCGGAGGATCTGGTCTATGAATTGAACCAGAACTCATTTTTTGTAACCAAACTTTCCACTGTGGGCGGATTTCTGAAGAAAAAGAGCATGACCCTCATGCTGGGAGTGGACGACTCCCGGGTGCAGGAGGCGATTTCCATTATTAAAAAGATGTGCGGGAGCCGGGAGCAGCTTGTCTATACGCCGCCGACCATGGCCGGGAACTGCTGTCCGACCGTGAATATGACGGTGCCGATGAATATGAAGACAGGCGGCTCTACGATTTTTGTGCTGAATGTGGAGGATTTCCAGAAGTTTTAGGGGGCGGCCGGAATGCGGACGCTGCGTTGAATCAGGCGTTGTTTGTCGTGAGAGGGCCGCCAGAGTCAGATTCTAAATCCATAAGGCCCCCCGCTCGGAGAAAAGCTCGAAAAGACCTCGCTAAGCGCCGGCGGTTTTTTACGGGTTCCTTATGGATTTAGAATCTGGCTCTGGCTGCACACCCGGTAAGCTATAATAAAAAACAATCGATAATATAGCTCACACGGTGATTTGTAAACAGGCATGAGGCTTATACAGTAAATGCCATTGATTCAGACAATTTGAACAGTTACGATTTTATACATAAGAGGCGGGATACAGGCCATGCTGTGGAAGAACAGGATTATTTCCATTGATATAGAGACAACCGGTTTAGACGCAACCGAGGACGAGATCGTGCAGATTTCGATTGTCAACGGGAGAGGAAAAACTCTTTATAATTCATACATCAGGCCAGAGGACGGGCGCGCATGGGACAGAGGGATGGGATCCCGCAAGGCCGCCTGGCAGGCTGTCAGAAACGCGCCGGCGCTCCGGCACGAGCGCCGTAAGATCGAGCGGATCTTACGGCGGGCGGATCTGATCGTGGGATATAACCACAAGGCGTTTGATATGCCGTTTTTGGCGGCCAAGGGCATCAATACAGCGGTAAAGGCCAGGCTCTATGATGTCATGCTGGAATTTGCCTATATTGCCGGGGAATACAATGATGAGTACGGGGACTATTGCTGGAAGCCTCTGACCTACTGCGCCTGGTATTACGGCTATACGGATTACAAGCCGCACGACGCGAATGAGGACGCCCTGGCGGCGCTGTACTGCTACTACGCAATCCAGCGCGACCGGAAAGGGCGGAAGACAGCGGAGAAAAGGAAGCGGTCGCTTCGGGCGGGATGAATGGTAACCCTTCAGATACCTCTGAACGGTTACGGTGAATGGGCGGCGATGTCATCGAAAAAATAATGGTTGACAAAAGCGGTGGGGCGTGATAAACTATCTAAGGCTTGAATGAAGCGCGCGTTGTTTAGACCTTCATTTGCCGTTATTGCTGCTGTGGCTCAGTCGGTAGAGCGTCGCATTGGTAGTGCGGAGGTCACGGGTCCGATTCCCGTCAGCAGCTTTAAAATACTTGCAAATACAGGCGTTTTAAGGAGCTTGCTCTTTGAAACGCCTGTATTTTGTAACAGTCCGGGTTATCGGAACTGTTATTTTTTTGCGGGCCGCGCGCCGGGCGGGGGAAACGCATTCCCCCTGCCCGGCGCGCAATTTGAAGCCTGCATATGCATATAGCTGAAAAGGGGCGTTTTTATGTCATATCGCTCAGCCGCATATCCCATTGAAAATTCGTGAGGACCGGATTAATTTTTAGTTATTCTGTTTTTTTCTTTAAATCTGAAAATCAAATTTCCAACATGATAGTGGGGGCATGGCTCTTCATCCAGTATGTAATAATTGATGGCGTCTGCCACGAGAATCGCAATCACAGCCACGCCAATCCATATCAGCGAAAATGGCAGGCAGATGACGCCCTGATAATTAAAGGGCATGCCGCTGTAGTCCCACATTCCGATATGAAGAAAATATTTATCCCAAAGGCCGACCGTCAGCTCAAGCAGAGTCACCACGCAGGCGCCAAGCATCCCCTGTAAAAGGAGATCCAGATGCCAGGATAGCTCATTGTTAAACTGGTCAAAAATCAAAAACGAAAGACCGCCCATGATGCCGCACAGAGGATGGCTGCACCCCAGTCCCCCATGCGACATAGCGCTTTTAAAACATACCTCAATGGCAAGATACGCGGTAAAGCCCACAAAAAACAGAAACAGGCTCTTATAAAAATGTTTCATCCCAAAACCTCGCTTATGATTCTTTATTTTGTACAGTATATGCTTTGGGCGCTTCGGATTGGTACTCATCCGGGATGGCAATGGCATAATCGATCATCTCTAGAGCGTGTTTGAAAATTGCTTTCTGGTAGCTGTGCGTGCCACTTTGTGGGAGATTTGGGCCAAATAAACGCGGCGCAGTGGGCTGCGTTAAGTGAATTTGGCACAAATATACCGCGAAGTGGGGCGTGCAGATGCCAGGAATGAATTTTCAAACACGCTCTAGGGCGATGACGATAAAATAAAAAAATACGGGGAATGATTTTTCAGGTATTTCATGGCAGAATAGAATTAAAGATGGGAGGCATGCGATGCGTAAATTGAAGGTTTATCCGGACACCTCGGCGGCCAGCTATCTGTATCAGTTGGACACACCGGAAAAATGAAAGATACGCTGGTTTTCAGAGGAGGCGCCGGGTAAGATGAAACCATCGCGGAACTTATCACCCTGAATCCTTTTGGCAGGCAGGGCAGTACACGCTGCTCCTGCCGCCCACTACAATACGGCAGAGCGTTTCCCCGCATTTCGGGCATGGTTTTCCAGCCTGTCCGTAGACCTGCAGGTATGGCGTGTTGCGGTAATCCTGTCCTTTGGTTTCTAAATAGTCCTCCGGCGTTATCCTATTCGTATCAATAAAAAAAGAAATACGTTCCGGGATAACTGCCGTAAGCTGTTCCCATTCGTCCATATTCAGGCTGTTTGCCGGACGCGCCGGATAGATCCCCGCAGTAAACAGAATTTCGTCAGAATAGATATTTCCTATGCCTGCGATAATGTGCTGATCCAGCAGGCATTCTTTTATGGCTTTCCTCCGTTTCCCCAGGCGGCTGCTCAAATATGCGGCGGTAAGCTCCTCATCCAGCGGCTCTGCCCCTAATTTGCGGATCCCGCTGTACGTGTCAGCCTCGTCTTTTCCGAGGAGCCAGAACCGCCCGAAACGGCGCGTGTCAGAAAAACGCAGTTCTTTGCCGCTGTTCAGGCTGAAAATGACGTGCGTATGTTTTTCTTCCGGGCAGCCGGCGGGGGTAATCAGAAGGCAGCCTGTCATTCGTAAATGCAGGATCATACGGTCGCCGCTGTCTAGGTGGACAGAGAGAAATTTCCCCCTGCGCGTCAAGTGTGAGATGGTCTGTCCTGTCAGCCGCCCGCAAAATTCGCGGGCCGCCGGGTAAGCCGTCACTTCCGGGCGTTTTACCGTTACATGTTGAATCGTAAGCCCCTGTATCTGCGGCTCAATGACTCGCTTAATGGTTTCTACTTCAGGTAATTCAGGCATTTTTTTCCTTTCTCTGTGTGATCAGGCTTCTGGCTGGCTTTCGCGCTTCCCCGTGATAAGAGTAGTAATGAACCATCACAGGAGGAGCGTCAAAGGGAAGCTGCATGGCGTCATCATCCCTCAATAGCCAAGCCCGCCTTTACCAACCATTCCAACGGATCTTATTTTCCGCGGTCGCCCTGATCTGCGCGGGCAGTTCGGCATCCTTGTCCGGATAGCTAGAGCGTGTTTGAAAATTCATTCCTGGCATCTGCACGCCCCACTTCGCGGTATATTTGTGCCAAATTCACTTAACGTAGCCCACTACGCCGCGTTCATTTGGCACAAATCTCCCACAAAGTGGCACGCACAGCTACCAGAAAGCAATTTTCAAACACGCTCTAGGAACAACCAGGGCAGGAAGATAATAGATGTCAGGGACAGGCAGTCTTAAACATTACCTGCTGCTGCGTTTTCGGATCCTGATTCTGTGAGGATACGGTTCATAGAAAAAACAACAAAAAAATAAACGCACCGAAACCCGATCATTCAAGTTTTCAATACGTTTTAAAAGTGCCGGCTGCGGGACTTGAACCCGCACGGTGTTGCCACCAATGGATTTTGAGTCCACCTCGTCTGCCATTCCGACAAGCCGGCATTTTTACTAAGCTATTTTATATTACCAAATCTTCAGGGGAATTGCAACTGTTTTTTTGCTTTTAGCCAAGAGATTTTAGCCAGGGATTTGTAACAGTTCAGGGCCATCTGAATTGTTACGGAGATTAGGCTTATGTGCGGTTCAATATCATGATGTCGGGGGCAAAAGGTCTTTTGACCCCTTTGATACCGGATTGCTCCGCACTTTGCGCTCCCGCAATCCTCAAAAACATTCAAAATCCGCCCTGATCACACCCACCAGCCCGCGCCCGCGCCGCCACCGTATTTTTCAACGATCAGCGGCAACAGACAAAGCTCAAAACAACAACTCGCACACATGCAGAAAATCAGAGATTGAAAAAACGCCCATAATATTGTATGATAAACGAAACCGGCAGGCAGGCCGCCTTTGGCCGGCTTTGCGAACACATTGCATATGGAGGTGAATACCGTGACTTGTCAGGAAGCGGAGCGCATGGTGACGCCCTATATAAACGACAATCTGTCCGGAGAAGAAGTGGACGCGTTTCTGCATCATCTGGAGACGTGCAAAAACTGCCAGGAGGAGCTTGAGATCTATTTTATGGTAGATGTGGGCTTAAAACAGCTTGACAGGGATTCCGGGGCGTTTGACATCGCCGGGGCGCTGAAGGAGAGAATTGAGGACTCCTATGCAAGAGTGGGCCGTCTGAGGACGCTTAAGACGTTAAGCTATGCGGTGCGGACGCTGGCGGCCATGGCCGTGGCTGTGACAGTTCTTCTGCAGTTTCGGATCTGGCTTTGGCCGTGACGCGCGGCTGTTTGCCGGGGCGGCCCGGCCGGAAAAATGAGGAGACAGGAAAAATGGGCAAAATCGTATTGATAGACGGGCACAGTATCTTAAACCGCGCCTTTTACGGCGTGCCGGAGCTGACGAATTCGGAGGGGCTTCACACGAACGCGGTATACGGCTTTTTGAATATTATGTTCCGGGTGCTGGAGGATGAGAAGGCGGATTATCTGGCGGTGGCGTTTGATTTGAAGGAACCGACCTTCCGCCACAAGATGTTTGAGGCGTATAAGGGAACCAGAAAGCCGATGCCGGAGGAGCTGCGGGAGCAGGTTCCGCTGATTAAAGAGGTTCTGGCTTCGATGGGAATACCTCTGCTTACAAAGCCGGGGTATGAGGCGGACGATATCCTTGGGACCGTGGCCAGGCGGTGCGCGCAGGAAGGGGCGGATGTCTCGATTGTGTCCGGCGACCGCGATCTCTTACAGCTTGCGGATGAGCGGATCAAGATCCGCATGCCGCGGACATCAAAGGGCGTTACGCAGATAAAGGATTACTATCCGGAGGATGTAAAGCGGGAGTATCAGGTGACGCCAAAGGAATTCATTGACGTAAAGGCCCTGATGGGCGATGCGTCAGACAATATTCCCGGCGTGCCGGCCATTGGGGAGAAGACGGCGACGAGCCTGATTGCCGCCTATGGTTCCATTGAAAATGCGTATGCCCATATAGATGAGGTGAAGCCGCCAAGGGCCCGGAAGGCGCTTGGCGAGCATTATGATATGGCAAGGCTCTGCAAGGAGCTGGCCACGATCTGCACGGACTGTGCGGTTGACTTTTCGCTGGAGGAGGCAAAAGTCGGAAACCTGTTTACGCCGGAGGCGTACCGCCATATGAAGCGCCTGGAGTTTAAATCGCTTCTCCAGAAATTCGGGCAGGACGCGGTTTCAGAAGAAGGGATTGAGACGAAATTCTGCCTGATATCGGAGCTTTCCGCGGCGGAGGCGGTGTTTGAGAAAGCCCTTAAGGGGCCGGAGGCCGGCGCGCAGCTCGTGACAGAGGATGGGGAGGTGGAGGCGCTGGCGCTCTGCCTTGGCGAGGAGGAGATCTATGCGATCCCGGCGTCGGGCTTTATGACAGGGGCGTATCTGGCGGGGAAGCTGGAGGAGATCTGCCGGAGCGCGCCGCGGGTCAGCGCGCTGGATTTGAAGGCGCAGCTTCCCTATCTGAAGAGCCGGGACCGGACCGTGGCGGACGGGCTGAGGAATATGGACGGCGGCGAGGCGCTTTTTGACGCCGGGGTGGCGGGGTACCTGCTCAATCCCTTAAAGGATACCTACGGCTATGATGATCTGGCCAGGGATTACCTGGGGATGACAGTTCCGTCCAGGGCAGATCTGCTGGGAAAGACGTCCTTTAAGGAAGCGTTTGCGGCCGGGGATGAGAAGGCAAAAACCGTTGTCTGCTACATGGGCTATGTGGCCTATAAGAGCCGGGCGGCGCTGGAGGAGCGGCTTTTAAAGGCCGGCATGAGGAAGCTGTTTTATGAGATCGAGATGCCGGTGATCTACAGCCTGTACCATATGGAGGAGGAGGGAATCACGGTCCGGCGCGGGGAGCTTAAGGCGTACGGGGAACGCCTCAAGGTGCAGATAGAACGGCTGGAGCAGGAGATCTACGCGGATACGGGCTGTGAATTTAATATCAATTCCCCCAAGCAGCTCGGTGAAATTTTGTTCGGGAAAATGAAAATGCCGGGCGGGAAGAAGACGAAGACCGGCTACTCCACGGCGGCGGATGTGCTGGAAAAGCTGGCGCCGGATTATCCGGTGGTCAGGAAGATCCTGGATTACCGCCAGGTGGCGAAGCTGAAATCCACGTATGCAGACGGCCTGGCCGCCTTTATCCGGGAGGACGGGCGGATCCACGGGACGTTTAACCAGACGATCACCGCCACAGGCCGCATCAGCAGCGCGGAGCCGAACCTCCAGAATATCCCGGTGCGCATGGAGCTGGGGCGGGAGATAAGACGGCTGTTTGTGCCCGCCAAAGGGTGCGTCCTTGTGGACGCCGATTACTCGCAGATTGAGTTGCGCGTGCTGGCCCATATGTCAGGGGACGAGAACTTGATCGGCGCGTACCAGAAGGCGGAGGACATCCACGCCATCACGGCCTCGGAGGTGTTCCACGTCCCGCTTTCCGAGGTGACGCCGCTGCTGCGCAGGAATGCCAAGGCGGTCAATTTCGGGATTGTGTACGGCATCAGCGCGTTTGGCTTGAGCGAGGACTTAAGCATATCGAGGAAGGAAGCGCTTGACTATATTAACCGCTATTTTGAGACCTACCCGCAGGTAAAAAAATTCCTGGACGGCCTGGTGGAGAGCGGGAAGGAATGCGGCTATGTGGAGACAATGTTCGGCCGCCGCAGGCCCATACCGGAGTTAAAATCCACGAATTTCATGCAGCGATCCTTTGGCGAGCGGGCGGCCATGAATTCGCCGATCCAGGGGACGGCGGCGGATATCATCAAGATCGCCATGATACGGGTGGATCAGAGACTGCGAAAGGAGGGCTTCCTCTCGCGGCTGGTGCTGCAGGTCCACGACGAGCTTTTGATCGAGACGAGGAAGGAAGAGCTTGAGGGCGTAAAGCGGATCCTCGAAGAGGAGATGAAGGGGGCCGTAAGCCTTAAGGTGGCCCTGGAAATCGATATGAAAACAGGGAATTCCTGGTTTGAGACGAAATAGGGCGGCGGTTTCCGTTGTCAGGGAAGGAATAAAAGAATTATGAAAATCATCAGTCTGACCGGGGGCGTCGGCTCCGGCAAAAGCGAGGTTTTAAAGCTTCTGCGCGAGGAGTACGGCGCGGAGGTGATCGTAGCGGATCAGGTGGCCCACCAGCTCATGGAGCCGGGGAAAAAGGGATATAAGCGCGTGGTGGAGGCCCTGGGGGACTCCTTTTTGAACGCGGACGGCAGCATTGACCGCGGAAAGCTTGCGAAACTGATTTTCCAGGATAAGGAGGCGGTCGCCAAAATGAATGCGATCATCCACCCCATGGCCTGGAAGGAGATCGGGTATGCGATTACGCATTCCGATAAAAACCTGATCGTGGTGGAGGCGGCTCTGTTTGACGAGGAGCACAACGCCATGTTTGATGAGATCTGGTATGTCCGGGCCGAGCGGGAGACGCGGATCCGCCGCCTGATGGAGGGCCGGGGATACACGAGGCAGAAGTGCCTGGAAATCATGGCGAACCAGGCGTCCGAGGAGGAGTATGGGGCGCTGGCGGATCATGTGCTGGACAATAACGGGACAGTGGGGGAGCTGCGCTCCCTCCTTGCGCGGCTGCTGGAGGAGGATTCATAACATGCGGATGGTGAGTATTGCGAGCGGCAGCAGCGGAAATTGTATTTACATAGGAAGCGAAAAGACGCATATCCTGGTGGACGCCGGGATCAGCAACAAACGGATCGAAAAGGGACTGAATGAGCTTGGCGTCAAGGGAAGCGAGCTGAACGGAGTCCTGATCACCCATGAGCATTCGGACCACATAAAGGGCCTGGGGGTTCTGGCCCGCAAATACGGGCTCCCGATCTACAGCGCAAAGGAGACGCTGGAGGAGATAAGCGCTGTGAAAAGCCTGGGCGATTTTCCAAAGGAGCTCTTCTGCCCGATCTGTCCGGATGTGGATTTCATGATCGGGGATCTGGAGATCAAACCGTTTCGGATCGATCACGACGCGGCCAATCCGGTGGCGTACCGGATCCAGCACGGCAGAAAGTCAGCGGCGGTGGCCACGGATATGGGGCATTATTCCCAATATATCATTGATCATCTGCAGGGCCTTGACGCGGTTCTGCTGGAATCGAACCATGACGTGCGGATGCTGGAAGCCGGGCCGTACCCTTACTATTTAAAGAGACGGATTCTCGGGGATCACGGCCATTTATCGAATGAGACGGCGGGGCGGCTTTTGAACTGTATCCTGCACGACAATTTAAAGCATATTTTCCTGGGCCATTTAAGTAAGGAAAATAATTATGAGGAGCTGGCCTATGAGACGGTGCGGTTTGAGATCACGCAGGGAGACGGGCCGTATACGGCGGCTGATTTCCCCATCAGCGTGGCGAGGCGCGATGAGATGTCCGGGATTGTTACGATTTAAGGAGGAACAGGCGGTATGAGCAAGATTATTATTACAATAGTAGGAAAGGACCGGGTGGGCATTGTTGCCAAAACCTGCAACTATCTGGCGGATAACCAGATGAATATCCTGGATATCACACAGACGATCCTGCAGGATTATTTTAATATGATGATGATCGTGGATATTTCCAGGGCGGAGAAATCCTTTGACGATATGGCGAGGGAGCTGTCTGAGGTAGGGGAGTCGATCGGCGTGGCGATCCGCTGTCAGAGGGAGGAAATCTTTACCAGCATGCACCGGATTTGACGGGCGGCAGACGCAGAAAGGACGGAACATCAAATGATTAATATTTCGGAGGTACTGGAAACCAACAATATGGTCGCGCATGAGAAGCTGGATGTGCGCACGATTACTATGGGAATCAGCCTTCTGGACTGCGCGGACAGCGATTTAAACCGGATGAACGCCAGAATTTACAATAAGATCACGACCTTTGCCAGGGATCTGGTTTCCACCGGGGACGCGATTGGGCGCGAGTTCGGCGTGCCGATTGTCAATAAACGGATTTCGGTGACGCCGGCTGCGCTGGTTGGCGGAAACGCGTGCAAGGATTCCGCTGATTTTGTGGAGGTGGCGAAGACGCTCGATAAGGCGGCCAAAGAGGTAGGGGTGAATTTTATCGGAGGCTATTCGGCGCTGGTATCCAAGGGCATGACCCCGGCGGACGAGCGGCTGATCCGCTCCATCCCGCAGGCCATGGCCTCAACGGAGCGGGTGTGCAGCTCGGTCAATGTGGCTTCCACAAAGACGGGCCTGAATATGGACGCCGTGCGCCTGATGGGGGAGATTGTCCTTAAGACGGCTGAGGCCACGAAGGAGCAGGATTCCCTGGGATGCGCCAAGCTTGTGATTTTCTGCAACGCGCCGGATGACAACCCGTTTATGGCAGGCGCGTTCCACGGGGTTACGGAGGCAGACGCGATCATCAATGTCGGCGTCAGCGGCCCGGGCGTGGTGAAGACCGCGCTTGAGAGGGTGCGCGGCGAGAGCTTTGAGGTTCTCTGCGAGACGATCAAAAAGACGGCCTTTAAGATCACGCGCGTGGGCCAGCTTGTCGCGCAGGAGGCGTCCAAGCGCTTACATGTCCCGTTCGGGATTATCGATCTGTCCCTGGCGCCGACTCCGGCTGTGGGAGACAGCGTGGCGGGGATCCTGGAGGAGATCGGCCTGGAGCGCAGCGGCGCGCCGGGGACCACGGCGGCCCTGGCAATGCTGAATGATCAGGTGAAAAAGGGCGGGATCATGGCCTCTTCGTATGTGGGGGGATTGAGCGGCGCGTTTATTCCGGTCAGTGAGGATCAGGGGATGATCGACGCGGTTTCAGAGGGCGCGCTTACGCTTGAAAAGCTGGAGGCCATGACGTGCGTCTGCTCCGTGGGGCTTGATATGATTGCCATTCCGGGAAATACGAAGGCGGCGACGATTTCGGGTATCATCGCGGATGAGGCGGCGATCGGCATGGTGAACCAGAAGACGACGGCTGTGAGGCTGATCCCGGTGATCGGGAAGGATGTGGGGGATACGGCGGAGTTTGGCGGGCTTTTGGGGTATGCGCCGATTATGCCGGTGAACCGTTTTGCGTGCGATGCATTTGTGGGGCGCGAGGGGAGGATTCCGGCGCCGGTGCATAGTTTTAAAAATTAGCGGGATGACCGTGATTTGAGGCGGATCGTAGAAGAGCCGCCGGAAACAGACCATATATCCCACGAAACCGCGCTCTCGCTCAGAGAAAAGCGCAGCGGATGCTAAGCTCGAAAAGACCTCGCTAAGCGCCGGCGGTTTTTTATGGGTTTCTTACGGATATATGGTCTGTTTCCGGCTGCTTTATTGGCGGTTTCGGGGAGATGGACGAGGATATATGAAGGTTGGTTCGGGATTGACGGGGGAGAAGAGCGGGGAAGGGGCTATGACGCAGAGGGAGGAGCTTGAGGATGCGGTGCGCGGGCTTTTGAACAGGGAGCTTAAGCGGATTACGTGTTCTAATCCGAACGGGAGAGGGGAGTTTATTAAGCTGACGGTCCGTCCGGTGGAAATTAAGGGGAGGCTGTTGTTTCAGGTGGAGGAATTTACGGATAGACAGGCTTTTCAGAAGAATCTGGGGAGGGATGAGGCGGCTTGCTATGTGGCGGGGCAGATTGGGAGTTTTTACCGCAATGCGGAAGGATTTTCGGGAACGGCGTCGCTGTATGTGATGGTGAGTAAAAAGGGGAAGATGACTGTTAAGATGAGGGGGATTTCCGGGGAGCGGGCGGGCGCGGCGAAGGCAGAGGCGAGGAGGCCGGGGCCTGCGCGTATTGGGGCGCCGGGGTATGAGGGCGCGAACGGTTCCCTAACGGAAAATGGGAGCGGAGCGTGCGGCTGGGAAAAAACCTGTCTCAGTCATAACCGGAGCAGGAATTATATTCTAAGGGAAGGCGAGCCGGTTCCGTTTTTGGTGGATTTGGGAGTTATGACGCGGGACGGCAGGGTGGTGAAGGGGAAGTATGATAAGTTCCGGCAGATCAACCGGTTTTTGGAGTTTATTGAGGATGTTCTTCCGGAGCTCTCGCGGGAGAGGACGAATACGATTGTGGATTTTGGCTGCGGGAAGTCGTATCTGACGTTTGCCATGTATTATTATTTGAAAGAGGTTAGGGGGTATCCGATCCGGGTAACGGGGCTGGATTTGAAGAAGGATGTGATTGATCTCTGCAGCCGCCTTGGGGAGAAGTTTGGGTTTGAGGATTTGCGGTTCTGCCATGGGGATATCGCCGGATATGAGGGCGCAGAGCGGGCGGACATGGTGGTTTCCCTGCATGCGTGCGACACAGCCACGGATTTTGCCCTGGCAAAGGCTGTGAAGTGGGGCGCTAAGGTGATTTTGTCTGTGCCTTGCTGCCAGCATGAGCTGAACCGCCAGCTTGAGAATGAGCTTTTGGGGCCGGTGCTTCAGTATGGTATTATAAAGGAGCGGATGGCGGCTCTTTTGACAGACGGGATCCGGGCGCGGCTTCTGGAGGAGGCCGGGTACAGGACGCAGCTATTGGAATTTATCGATATGGAGCATACGCCGAAAAATATTATGATCCGCGCGGTGCGGCGCGGGAAACAGCGTGACGGCGGCGGCAGGGATGAGCTTGAGAGGCTTTTTAAGGAGCTTCATGTGGAGCCGGCGCTTTGGCGGCTGTTTAAGGAGGGCGGTGATACGCTGGCGTCATGTAAGTAAAAAACGATAAAGAAAGATAAGCACAGAGGCAGGTAATCATCAGCAAATGAAAGAGAGTAATATATGGTGAGATTTGCTTATTGGAATGTACATAAAAAAAGCCGTCAATAATTTTATTGTTGATCTTTATATGAAAGATACCAGGGGCAAAAGGTCTAAAATCCGATGCAGGCTCGCTTGGATGAGGATTTTTGAACCTGGGACCCGCCAAAAACATGAAAAAGGAATTCATGAACCACGGCCCGCATAATTTGTCTGCCGGATGCTTTGAGTAAATGGTATTCGGCAGACAAATTACGCGGGCCGTTTTCTACACAATCACAACCCCCTGCTGATATTCATTTTTATAATTCCCCCCCTTTTCATACCGGATGGTTTCACGGATATGGGAGGCGCGGATCTCCTGTTCCAGCATGGCCAGGGCCAGGGGCGGGAGTGTTTTTTTTGCGGCCGCGGGCCGCGTCAGGAGCGGGATGGACGAGGTTTCTTTTAAATGCTTAAGAAGCGGCGCGCTCTGCCGGCGAAAGCCCAGGATACGGGCATAGGGGGCGTAGCCGGCCTGTTTAAATGCCTGGACATCGCCGGCCCGCAGATCAAGTGCCAGATGCAGCAGGGCGCGGCTTATGCGGCTGTACGTAAAGGAACGGCTTTTGAGCAGGCGGATGCGCTCTGTGAAGGAGGCGGGGAAGAAGGCGCTTTTTTGCAGGCGCTTCTCAAGCTCGGGCGCGAGATCCGCGATATCGCAAAAGGCGCCGGAAAGGATCCGGTAATTGAGCAGGGAGGAGAGGTCGTCCGCAAACAGGGGAAGCTCCCCCCGGACGGCGTCCAGGGAGGAAACGGGGATAAACGGCGCGAGCGCGTCCGCATCCCCGCTTTTCAGCGCCCTTCGCAGGGCCGCGGCGGAGGGAAGAAAGGACGCGTCCGGAAGCCCGTTCTCATGATAATGGCTGCCTTCCCGGAGGAAGGTGACAAACCTTAGGGGGCTTTTCTGCCGGATCCCGGCCCGGATATATTCAATGCCAAGGAGGTTATTCGGAGATTGGAGAAGCTCGCGCTTCTTTTCGTCAAAAAGGGAGGGGGCCAGGAGGCAGAGGGCCCGGCTGCGGCTCGTCGGGTAGCTCATGCCCTGCTTTAAGCCCTCAAGGAGCAGCTCCTTAAACTCCGGCGTCTCGCGCTCCATAAGGCCGGCCGCCCGGGCAAGGGGTTCAAGGCTTCCGCACTCGCTTCCGAAGCACAGGCAGTCCACGCCTCCAAGAGCCGTAAAAAGGGCCACGCCAAAGGAGGCAAATTCCATCGCCGAGGCGGTGGAAAAGGCGACGGGAAGCTCAAGGACGAGATCCACGCCGGCCCGCAGGGCCATCGCGGCGCGCGCGTATTTGTCAAACACAGCCGGCTCGCCGCGCTGTACAAAGCTTCCGCTCATGAGCGCAACGCAGAAATCCGCCCCTGTCAGCTCCTTTGAGCGCTCCAGGTGGTACAGGTGGCCGTTGTGGAATGGGTTGTATTCGGTGATAAAGCCAATAACGTTCATGTTGAATTCTCACTTTTTTGAATTATTTTGAAGGATTGTGTTACTGTTTTTTAAAATTTATATCAGGATTGCGTATTCTATTATATAGGGAAATGGAAGGCGCGTAAAGGTAAAGATATTTAGACGGCGAGAGCCGTTGGGGAAGGGCCGTGGATCCGTGCAGTCCGGCATTTTTTCGGAGCGGAAGCGCGGTTTCACCGGGTTTACCGTACTTTTTTGGCAGCATTGTCTCAACTCTTCCCGCGAACATGATTACTGAAACAATTTATCCGGAAAAACCATGATTTACAGCCCGCCGCCTGTTAAAAATTTAATTAACAAATTATGGCTTGTATACAATAAACAGGTGGTATATAATAATACCAGTGGATACACGGATGCGCGCATTTCCACAGTCCGGCATAGCTGTGGAGCGCGGCAGTTACGGTTCGCACACCAGAGGCGCGCAGTACATTACACATTCAGGAAAGGGGTTTTTGATTCATGAAATTTATTGATTTGATGAAAGAAAAGGCAAAGCAGGACAAGCAGACCATTGTTTTACCGGAGAGCAAGGACAAGAGAACGCTGATTGCGGCGGCCCAGGTATTAAAGGAAGGAACGGCGGATCTGATCATGGTCGGTAAGGAAGAGAAGATCATGGACGGCGCCGGATGGTTGGAAGTGGATCTGGCGGGCTTAAAGGTGGTGGATCCGGATCTGGATCCGAATTTTGAGAGCTATGCCAACACCCTGTTCGAGCTCAGAAAGCACAAAGGGATGACCCTTGAGAAAGCGGAGGAGATCCTGAAGGAGGATTATATCACCTACGGCGTTATGATGGTTAAGAAAAAGGATGCCGACGGACTGGTGGCAGGGGCCTGCCATGCGACGGCGGATACGCTGCGGCCGGCGCTTCAGATTCTTAAAACGGCTCCCGGGACGGAGCTCGTTTCCGGCTTCTTTATCATGGATGTTCCGAACTGCGAATTCGGCAGCAACGGCACCTTCCTCTTTGCAGACTGCGGCTTAAACCAGGATCCGACGGCGGAGGAGCTGGCCGCGATCGCGGATTCCAGCGCCAAGAGCTTCCGTTCCCTGGTGGGAGAGAAGCCGACTATCGCGATGCTGTCCCATTCCACCAAGGGAAGCGCCAAGCATCCTCTGGTTGACAAGGTGGTAAAGGCAACGGAGATTGCCCATGAGAAATACCCGTCGCTTGATCTGGACGGCGAGCTTCAGCTTGACGCCGCGATTGTTCCGGCGGTGGCCCGGACAAAGGCGAAAGGGAGCGAAGTGGCGGGACGCGCCAACGTGCTCATTTTCCCGAACCTTGACTGCGGCAACATCGGCTATAAGCTGGTTCAGAGGCTGGCCAAGGCAGAGGCTTACGGCCCGATGCTGCAGGGTATCGCAAGGCCGGTCAACGACTTATCCCGAGGCTGCTCGGCAGAGGATATCGTGGGCGTGATCGCCCTGACCGCCGTACAGGCGCAGATGGTTTAAGACTTAGGAGACATGCCGCCATGGGAGAGCAGGGCCCATGGCGGCGTGCGTTGTGAGAGAACGATGTGTGAAAGAAAGGAAACAGCCATGAATATTTTAGTTATCAACTGCGGAAGCTCTTCATTAAAATATCAGTTAATCAACTCCGAGTCCGAGGAGGTTCTGGCAAAGGGGCTGTGCGAGCGGATCGGCATTGACGGCCAGCTCACCTACCAGCCGGAGAACGGGAAAAAGGAAACTTCCGACATTGCGATGCCGACCCACACAGAGGCCATCAATGCGGTCATCCGCGCGCTGACGAATGAGGCCACGGGCGTGATTAAGAGCCTGTCCGAGGTGGGGGCGGTAGGCCACCGCGTGGTGCATGGCGGCGAGAAATTTACTTCCTCCTGCCTGATAAACGAAGCCTCCATCAAGGCCATTGAGGAGTGCAACGACTTGGCTCCGCTGCATAATCCGGCCAATCTGATCGGAATCCGCGCCTGTGAGGAGCTGATGCCGGGCGTGCCGATGGTCGCTGTGTTTGATACGGCTTTCCATCAGACTATGCCGGAGGTGGCCTATATTTACGGCCTTCCGTACGAGTATTACGAGAAGTACAAGGTGAGAAGATACGGCTTCCACGGAACCTCCCACAGCTATGTATCAAAGCGTGTGGCAGAGATCACCGGAAAGCCCTATGATCAGATGAAGATCATCGTGTGCCATTTAGGAAACGGCGCGAGCATTTCCGCCGTAAACTGCGGAAAATCCGTGGATACCAGCATGGGACTGACGCCGTTGGAGGGCCTGGTGATGGGAACGCGTTCCGGCGATATCGATCCGGCGATTATGGAGTATATCGCCAAAAAGGAGAACAAGAACATAGAGGAGATGACGGCGGTTCTCAATAAGAAGTCCGGCATGCTGGGCATCTCCGGCGTATCAAGCGACGGGCGCGACTTAGAGGCTGCCGCGGCCTCCGGGAATAAGAGGGCGGAGCTTGCACTTGACGCGTTCAACTACAGGGTGATCAAATACATCGGCGCCTATGCGGCTGTCATGAACGGCGTGGATGCCATCGCCTTTACGGCCGGCATCGGCGAGAACAATAAGGCGATGCGTCAGGCCGTGTGCGACAGCCTTTCCTATCTTGGCGTAAAGCTGGATCCGGAAAAGAACGATGTCAGAGGCGAGGAGCGCATTATCTCAGCAGACGACTCAAAGGCGCAGGTATTGTTAGTGCCCACAAATGAGGAGCTTGCCATCGCAAGAGAGACGCTGGCTCTTGTAAAATAAAGGATTGACAAAAGGCATTCCTCTTTGTATAATATCAAAGTGCGTATCAGGAGAGAAGTATGCTGATTCATTTATCTGAGCTTTTTACCCGCGAGGGAAAAAGGGAGGTATATATCGTCCGGTTCGGGCTTTCGTCCGTGGCGTTTGGCTCCGGCCTTTATGAGGTGGTACAGGCAGAGCCCTTTGAACTTGTGTTTACGGGCCTTGGCGGGAGGAAGTGTTCCATGAAAGGGGATTCCTCGCTTGTGCTTCGCACCCCGTGCGCCAGATGCCTGGAGCCTGTTACATTTTCCTGTGAGCTGCATTTTGATCAGGAGCTTACTCCGGATCAGGGCGGGGCGGCGCAGGATGCGGATCAGGAAAAAGAGCCGTATTTGAACGGCTGCGAGCTGGATGTGGATCAATTGGTTTGCAATGAGCTGATATTGAGTCTGCCTATGAGAGTCCTGTGCAGAGAAGACTGCAAGGGGATTTGCAATAGATGTGGTACAAATCTCAATCTTCGGACTTGTACCTGTGACACTGGGCCATTCGATCCAAGGATGTCGGTTTTTCAGGAGATTTTTAATGAAATGAAGGAGGTGTAACCATGTCTATCTGTCCTAAGAATAAGTCTTCCAAAGCGAGAAGAGACAGCCGCAGGGCTAACTGGAAGATGAGCGCTCCGAATCTGGTAAAGTGCAGCAAGTGCGGCGCTTTGATGATGCCTCACAGAGTCTGCAAGGCTTGTGGCTCTTATAATAAGAGAGAGATCGTCAGCGTTGAAGATTAAGATTTGAAAAACATCAAAACTGAAAAAGTTAGGTAACATGGGGCTTCTGGGGTTTTTCCTCAGGAGCCTTTGTTCTTGACAATAGAATCCACGCTCTGTGAGGATTCTATTGTATACATAATGCGGCTTTCCGAAAGATTTTCTTTAGCGGGGCTTTTATTATGTTACTGTTCACACACCGGCCAAACCGCATTTTTTGGGGTTTGTGCGCATCGCGAAGCGTGTTACTGGGCACAGCCCGGCAGGGGGGTGAACAGTAACTTTGTTATTCCGACAAGCAGGAAATTTTATTCCTTTAGAATTGATACTATTCCCAAAATGGGATATACTGTTTAGGAAAGCGAGGTGCGTTCTTAATGTATATGACCGTAAAACAGGCCGCAGAAAAATGAAAAATTTCTGACAGGAGAGTTCGTATATTATGTTCAGAGGGTAAAATACCAGGAGTAACCCGTGAAGGACGTATCTGGATGATTCCGACAGACGCGAAAAAACCAGAGGATGGGCGATTTAAGACAGAGGGGCTGACACACATAAAACAGTCCTGTAAATTTTCTTTTTTCTATATATTTCAGACGTTTCAGACATTCACAATCAGATTGTGGATACATAAATTTCTAAGTGCCTTTTCCGGCAAACTGTGTTATGATAATCCCAATCATTTAAAGCGCCGCAGAAAGAGATCTGCACTCTCAGCCGCCAAGGCAGGCGCGGCGGGGCTCCGGGAGCACATAGATTAGCAGAGGAGGAATGCCGCGATGCGGATTCAGCATATTCACAAGACAAAATGTGTGTTTGGCTGTCTTTTGATGGCGCTGGGCGTGGCGATGCCGTATTTCGTGACCATTGACGCCTGGGGGATTCCACAGGGGGCTTATGCGGCGCTCGGCGGGAAGAATGAACTGTCGCTGTGGATTGCGGCCATGCGCCTGATCGGGATGAATTCGCTCCGGGCCTTTCCCCATTATCTGGGCGCGTTTACGCTCGCGGAGTCCGTGGAGCTTGCAGGCGGCGGGCAGGCGGCGGCCTGGCTGAAGGCGGCGGCTGTGTGTATCCTGATCCCGGCCGTATACGCGCTGATAGGGGCCGTCCACCATATCCGCTACGATTTCGGCCTCCCGGCCATGGCGGTGATCATCCTGCTGGTGCTTTTGGGGAAAAGCGCATATGGCTATGTGAGCCTGTGGAAAAAGGCCATGATGATTCTGGTGCTTTTAACCGCGCTTCAGGTTCTGGATCTGATGCCGTGCTTAAAGGGCTTTCCCACAGGCCGCGGCGAGATGTCGAGGAATATCAAGCAGATCGCGGAATTTCTGGAGATGGATCCGGAGATGAACGGCGTATTCGGCGTGTTTTTTCTGGTGCTGCTTTTCATGGGCTTTCTGCTCTTCCTTCTGATCCGGGACGAAAACCGTTTAAGGGCCATGAATGAGCTGAAGGCGCAGAATGAGCGGATGCTTATGGAGACGAGGCTCGGGGTGCTGGAAAACAGGACGTATCTGGAGATGCGCCATCTGGTGCATGATCTGAAATCGCCGCTGACGTCGGCCCAGGCCCTGGTGGGAGTCGTGCGCATGGCATGCGAGGACGGGGCGTGGAAAAAAGAGGCGGAGTATTTAAACCGCGCCGAACATTCCATTGAGAAAATGAGCAGTATGATCTCGGAAATTTTATATGAAAATCACAGAACACGTATTTCGGTGGACGCGATTCTGGCCTATCTGATGTCTCAGATATCGGTTTCGGATTATGCGTCTCTGGTACATGTGGAAAACCGGGCGGGAAGCGCCGTTATCTGTGTCAACCGGATCCGCTTTGTGCGGGCCCTGATCAATCTTTTAGAGAACGCATACTATGCGCTGCCGGACGGCGCGGGGAGGATTCATTTCGCGGCGGACGAAAAAGAGAGCAGGGGCGAACCGTTCATCCTGTTTACGATCGAGGATAACGGCGCGGGGATCGACGAGGCGTCCATGGAGCTTATCTGGGAACGTGATTTTTCGGCCCGGGGTTCGCACGGGCTGGGGCTGAGTTTTGTGAAAAAGGCGGTGGACGACTCGGACGGAACGATTGAGATTGACAGCCGGGCCGGGATCGGAACCCGCGTGAGACTGATGGTTCCCGCGGAGGAAGGAGAGGAAGAGGAGCTTGAAGATACTGGCGATTGACGATGACAGGGAGATCCTGTACGCCCTTAAGGCCGTGTTTGAAACACAGGACTGGGGGGCGCTTATGGCCCGGAATGTGAAGGAGGGCATGGAGCTGTACAGGAGAGAGGCTCCGGATCTGATTCTGATTGATTATCACATGCCGCATATGAACGGCATAGACGGCGTGCGTTTGCTTCGCAGGCAGGATCCGGACATACCGATTATTGTGTTTACCATCGATGAGGATCAGGCCGTCGCGGATCGTTTTCTGGAGGCCGGAGCCAGCGATTTTGCCATAAAGCCCATCCGGACGCCGGACATACTCTCCCGGATCCGGGTTCATATGAAGCTGTTAAAGAGCCGGAGGGCGGACGCAGGAAAAGGGGAGTTTGCCCCGTACCCGTACCCATACCCGGTCAAGGGGATCGGGAGCGGCACGATGCGTCTGATCGAGGGCGCGCTCCGGGGGGAAGCGGATTACCTGACTGTGGAGGAGATCTCCGCAAAATCAGGGCTGGCCAACCAGACCGCCTATCGCTATCTGCAGTACCTCACTGCAGCAGGGCTGGTGGATGTGAGAAACAGCTACGGAAAAAAGGGCAGGCCCAAGCAGAGCTACCGGATGATATGACGCAGAAGGAGAACAGAAAAAAGAGAGGTTCCCAAACCGAAACGGGCGCCTGTTTTGCGATTATATTTGTCGAAAATCACAAAACAGGCGCCCGTTTTTTGTGCGTTTTAACGAAAGATAAATAAGAGAGAAAATAGAAGTTTCGATTACGGTATGATACCATATTTTTACGAAAAACACATAAGGAGGATATGTATGAAAAAAAGATGGATGGTATGGGCCGCCATGTTTTCCGTGTCAGCGGCGCTGGCGGGGTGCAGCGGCGGCGTTTTGATCCGCGACAGGAAGACATCAGGCCAGGCGGCGCAGGCAGGGCGGGGGACGGCCGGCGCTGAGAACGGGAGCGGCGGATCAGGGCGGGACGAAAAGAAGCAGGCGGGCGCGGCGCAAATGCCGGAGGGGCTTTCCGAACCGCTGGCAGAGCCGCCGGCGCTTTTGACATCCGTGGGGCAGAGCGCGGATTATGAGATCATAAAAACCATGCTCGACAAGAACGAGATCGCGTATGAAAAAAACAGCCTGGCCACATCGGGGGATCTGGGGGATGCGAAGACGCTGGTGCTGGCTGTGGGCGGTTCCTCCAAGGGTCTTGGAGCGGCGGGAATTGACGCAAACGCAGAGTTAAAGCGCGTGGAGGAGCTGATCGGCGCGGCGGATGAAAAGGGGCTTGCCATTCTGGCCGTCCATATCGGGGGCGAGGCAAGGCGCGGCGATTTATCGGATCAGTTCATTGCGCCCAGCTTTGAAAAGGCGGATTATGCGCTTGTTGTGGCAGACGGGGATAAGGACGGGCTTATGGCCGGGCTGGCAGCGGAAAAGGGCATACCGATCGACATCGTGGACAGCATGGCCGAGGCGGTTCCAAAGCTTGGGGCGGCGTTTATTCAGGAATAAAGACTGGTCTGTGCGGACTCCCGCGAGGCAGGCGGACGCGGGCCGACGGGAGGGAGGCTTATGAGACGTAACAGTTCAGGCTTCCTCTAACGGTTACTGCAAAACAGCAAATGAAAGAAGGAGGAATGGGAATGAGGAAAAAACAGTTAGCACTCGTACTGGCAGCGGTTCTGGGCATTTCGTCAGCCGGCTGCGCGGCCCCGGCAAAGGGGACAGGGGCCGGGACAGAGGCTGACGCGTCCGGGAAGGCGTCTGCAAAAGAGACGTCCGCAAAAAACGCTCCGGAAGCGGATCAGGAGAGCGGGGCGGAAAACGCCGGAAAAAGCGGAGCGTGGAAGCCGTATGATGAAAACGGGCAGATTAAGCGCGATGATCGCGACGGGACCGGGAAAAACGGCGTGGTGTCAACAGGGAAGTATGAGGCATCCCGGATCGGCGCGGATATCATCGAGGCCGGCGGAAATGCCGTGGATGCGGCCGTGGCCGTAGGCTTTGCCCTGGGCGTGTGCGAGCCGCAGTCATCGGGTATCGGCGGAGGCGGGTTCATGCTGATCCATTCGGCAGAGACAGGGGAAAATGTATTTGTCGATTTCCGCGAGCCGGCCCCGGCAGGCGCATGGGCGGGAATGTGGCCCATGGATGAGGACGGGGAACTGACGGATGAGACAAAATGGCTGGGCGGCCCGTCCGTGGCTGTGCCGGGCGAGGTAAAGGGTCTTTTATACGCGCTGGACACGTATGGGACCATGAGCAGGGAAGAGGTCATGAATCCCGCTATCCGCCTGGCGGAAGAGGGCTATGAGGTATCGGCAGTCTTAAACCGGGATATGATGGAGGAATTTGAAGTCCTGCAGCAGTTTGAGGAGTGCGGAAAGCTGTACTTAAAGGACGGATACCCCTATTCAGTGGGCGATACGCTGAAAAACCCGGATCTGGCCAAGACACTTTCCATGATCCGCGACGGCGGAGCGGACGCGTTCTACAAGGGCGAGGTGGCAGAGGCCATGGTTAAGGCCGTCGCAGATGCCGGGGGCGTGCTCTCCATGGAGGATCTGGAAAATTATGATGTAAAGCTGAGGACGCCGGTATCCGGCGCATACCGCGGCTATGAGGTGCTCTCCTCGCCGCCCCCGTCATCCGGCGGAACGACGATCGTGGAGATTTTAAATATTCTCGAAAATTTTGATTTAAAGGAAATGGGGCACAATTCGACCGGGCACCTGCACACGCTGACAGAGGCGATGAAAATGGCCTATCAGGACAGGGGATACTTTGCGGCGGACACGGATTTCATCGATGTGCCGCTGGGCGGCCTCTCATCCAAAGAATACGCCGCCAGCCTGGCTGCCCGGATTGATCCGGACAAAGCGCAGATCTTCGGCCACGGGGACGCATGGGGCTATGAATCCACGGATACCACGCATTATTCGATTATGGATAAAAGCGGAAATATCGTCGCAGTCACAAAGACCATCAACTACGTGTTCGGATCCGGCGTGGTTCCGGCAGGGTATGGCTTTATCATGAATGACGAAATGGATGATTTTGACGCGGAGACAGGCACAGCCAATGAGGTACAGCCCGGAAAGAGGCCCATGAGCTCCATGTCGCCGACCATCGTGCTCCGGGACGGAAAACCGGTCATGACCGTCGGCGCGCCGGGCTCCCAGCGGATTATCTCCGGCGTGGCCCAGGTTATCTCCAATGTGATTGATTTTGACATGGATATCCAGGACGCCATCAGCGCCCCCAGAATCCACGCGGGCTCAGACTGGACGACGAGCGACGAGACGATCATGATCGAGACGCGGATCCCGCAGGATGTGATTGAGGGCCTTAAAAAGCTTGGACACCCGGTTCTGGAGACAGGAGACTGGATGGATTATCCCTGCGTGCAGGCGGTAGTTATGCTGCCGGACGGAACGCTGCGCGGCGGAGCGGATCCGAGGCGCGACGGAAAGGCGGTTGGATATTAAGCGCGCGGCATAATATGAAATGATTACATTATAACAGACTCTGCAGCGTTTCAGGCTGTCTGAACGGTTGCAGAGTCTGAGAATCTTATTTCTTATTTTTCTTCATGGCATCGAAAACCCCGTAAATCGAATGCTCATATATAGCCCGTTCACTCTCCGTGGGCGGGCACTTGGTGCATCCTGACGGCGGGAAATATACACATGAGGTGTTGGTGTAGTCCCGGCGAAACGGACAGCGCGTGAACTTACAGCTTCCTTTCTTCCGGAACAGACAGATAAATCTCCAGGCCATCCCTATGATCATGTAGATGAACATCAGTCCGTATAATATATCCAGGATCATCTTAGTTACCTCCTTTTTTTGACAAAATAAATTTTGTAAACTATATACATGTAATAATACATAATTCTACATCTTTTCACACATATAATCAAGTAAAAAGTTGGAAATCCACACTTTTAATTGATAAGCGGTTACTGTTCCCGGGCAGTATTCCGCGTGGTGTTATTTGTGAGCAAAGGTCACAGACAGCGGGCCTCTTTGGGTCAAACCCGGGGGCGGCGGTAAACCGCAGAGTAAAAACCATTAATAGTTGACAAGCGTATGATTCAAACGTATGATTACTAATACAAGCCCCATGAAAGGATAAAACATATGAAGATTCCCCAAAAATGCAGATCATCGATGATGAAATTTCAAAAGATACAATCGTTATGCTTCCATACGTTCCGGCTCATTATGATGGAGAGAGATAAATGGATCGGCTCATAATCGAAGAACACGCTGCCAGCCTCTATTTGATGGATGTGGGAGAGCTTGAGGACGAAGCGTGCTTTTGGAGAAATTACAGCTCTGTTTCCCCTGCGCGCCGCGCTAAAATTGATTCGTTCCGTTTCATGAAGGACAAGCGTCTGTCCCTGGGGGCGGGGATGCTGCTCGCGAGAGGGCTTTCGGATCACGGACTGGCGGGGGCGGCGCTCGTCTGCGGGGAAAACGGAAAGCCGTATCTGGCGGATGCGCCGCAGCTTTACTTTAATCTGTCGCATTCGGAGCAGATGGTTCTGGCGGTGTTTGCGGATGTGGAGGCGGGATGCGACGTGGAGCGGATCCGCGGGGCGGATCTGGCTTTGGCGCGGCGGTTTTTCTGTCACGGCGAGTATGAATATGTGGCGGGACAGGCGGGGGAGAAAGAGAGGAACGAGGCGTTTTACCGCATATGGACGCTGAAGGAAAGCTTTGCCAAGGCCACGGGGCTGGGGCTGTCGCTCGATTTGGACGCCTATGAGATACAAATTGGCCCGGAGGGGACGGCGGGTGTTTGCCAGAGCGTGGATGATGCACAATATCGGTTCAGGGAATACGTCTTTGGGCAGTACCGCGCGGCGGTTTGCTTCCGGCGCCCTGCCCGGAGCAGCACGGAGGGATTCCGAGAGTGAGTATATAAACAGTAGAAAGGAGAACGCCATCCCATGGATTTCCTGCAGATTTTAAGACCGGCGACGGTATATCCCTGCCATTCTGTTATCTGCTATTTGATGTCAGAACACAAATACGGCAGAAAAACCACCCTGCTCATATGGGCGGCTGACGCCCTGATTTGGTCGGCTCTGATCGTGATGGGCGGCCTCCATCCGGAATCGTATATTGTGTACAGATATGTGTATGTATTCTCTGTGCTCGCCTATATGGCGGCATTTATTGCCTCCTCCACAGGCGGCGTGTGGAAGAATGTCTTCCTGTTTGTCACCTATGTGATTTTCTTCCTGCTCCTCAACGGTATCTGTATGGGAGCTGTAAAGGCGCCGCCGGGGGAATCGGACGTCCTTTTTCTCGCAGTGCGGGTATGTGTGTACGGGCTTTCCGTCTGTCTGCTCTGGCGGTATATTCTGCCTGCATTCCGGAACGTCAGCCGAAATATCCGCCATGGCTGGGGGATGCTTGCCGCCGTGTCCGCGCTGTACCTGATATTTATCTCTGCATTCGGCCTGCGCGATACGTCGCCGGCCGGCGAATCCTTTGCATTTATGGAAGCAGAGGTTCCGTTTTTGACTATGAATGTGCTTCTTCTGGCGATTATTTCAACCTCCTATGTCGTTATTTTCCGTCTGGTGGGCTATCTGAATCAGGAAAACAGCCAGCAGCAGCTCCAGCTCAGGCAGAAGATGCTGGAACATGAGCTGTGCGCGGAGAAGGAATATGTGGCGCAGGCCAGACGGTTTCAGCATGATCTGCGCCACCATAACCGCCTGCTGGCGGAATATTTAAGCCAGGGCAGGGTTGAGGAGGCGGCGGAGTATCTGCGGGATTATGAGGCGTCCACACAGGAAGCGCGGCTTAGGGAATTCTGTGCGCATCCGGTCGCGAATGCCCTGCTGTGCATCACGCAGCGACGGTGTGAGGCGGGCGGCATCTGTTTTAAGGCAAAGACACAGATACCGGAGCAACTGCCATTAAGCGCGCCGGAGGCCGGCCTGCTGTTTGGGAACCTTCTGGAAAATGCATGGGAGGGCTGTGAGGCCAGCGCGAAGGATCCCGGGCTTCCGCAGGGGAAGCCAGAGCTTTCCGTCTATGCAAGGGCCTATGACAATAAGTTTTGCCTGGAGGTGAAAAATACGGTAGCCCGCAATGATGGGTGGCCCGGCGGCCTGCCGTCCGGAGACGGGGGCGGGATCGGGATCGGCAGCATCCGGGCGGTTCTGGAAAAATATAAAGGAATGCTGCAGTACCGCATGGACGGTGATCAGCTTGCGGCGCAGATGATCCTGCCGCTTGCCAGGCAGGATCCGCCTGATGGAGAAGCGTAACGGCGGCATGCGGGAAAATTGAAAACAGGGCAGGAAAAGGGCGGTCTGATATGTAATACGGTTCAGGCGGCCCTTTTCCAGTATGTCTTTCATCCGGATCGCGTCAGCGCAGCCCGTTCATATCATGCTGTACTGGCCATCACAAAGGTATAATCATCCCAAAATAGACGCCAATTGTCCCAGACACCGCTATTACGGAACGAGATCTGTTATAATAACAGCGCGGAATTTTGTTTGTGCAGGATATGAAAGGAGGACGGACGATAATGGCAAATTGCGGTAACCATAGGCCATGTCCGTGTACGTACGACTGCCCAAGACATGGGAAATGCTGTGAGTGCGTGGCGCATCACCGGGATCACGGCGAGGGAGTTCCGGGATGCTTTTTTTCTAAGGAAGCAGAGGCTTCGTACGACAGAAGTGTTGAGGCGCTGTGCCGTGATCGGGGCATTATCAAGTGACAAAGCCGGACAGGAGGCGTTCAGCCTGCCCGGAGGTCTGGCGGATGAAGCAATTTGACAGCATGAAAGTAAAGGAGCGGATACATATGAAAAAACCAGTTTTTACAGGACTTTCACATGTCTGCATATTTGTGGACGATGTGAAGGCGGCATTTGAATATTATGAGAGAATTCTGGGCGCGGTTCCGAACCAGCATATTCCTCACTGGAAGAATAAGGGATTTTTCCAGGCGGGCGGCTTTATCGAAGAGGCAGAGCAGGCGGAGGTTTCGATTGGCTTTATGGATGTGCCGGGAACCAGGTTTACAATTGAGCTGATGTGCTACCACAATCCCAGGGGACGCCAGGAGCCGGTGATTTTTAAGGCGAATGATATCAGCGGCGCGAGGCATGTCGCTTTAAAGGTGGTCAATATTGAGGAAGCGTTTGAGTATATAAAAGCACAGCCGGATGTAACACTGATCAATATATCAGACGATTATAAGGTGTATCAGATAAGCAAAACCGAACCGTCAGATTTTTATTTCTTTGACGAGGCAAAGGAAAAGGACGCTGAGGGCAAGAAAAAGGCGGCGGATATCCTGGGAAATACGAAGTATTTCTATTTTATTGACAAATACGGCCTCCAGTGGGAGTTTGAACAGGGGCATACGGACATCGGGGATTAGACACGGGCGTACATGGCGGCGGGTGGTCCGGGCAGACGGGAGCCTGTCGTTTTGTGCAGGGCCGTTTTTGCAGCGCGGCAGGTAAAATGATGGAGCAATTACAATTAACGAATGAGAACATCGCCGCTGCGGCCGCCGCGGCGGAGGTATTTCTCAGGGAGGCAGGCGCAGCCTCCACGGACATTCTGCGCGTGAAACTGGCGGTGGAGGAGACGCTTTTAAAGTACCGGGAGGCATTTGGCAGCGGGGCAGTATTTTGGCAGCGGTGTACAAAGCGCATGAACCGTTTGCGCGTGGAGGTGTCGGTTCCGGGCATGAGCCTGGATATATTCAGCACAGGCGGGGAAATGGACAGCGAGATCCTGCGGGGAATCCTGTCCGGCATGGGGGCGGCCCCTGCCTGGCAGTATAAGAACGGGGTAAACCTCGTTGTATATACGCCTAAGAAAAAGAAACGTTTCCAGATGGGCCCGACGCTGACGGCGATTGCGCTGGGAGCGATTGGCGGCGGGCTTTGCCGGATTTCACCGGCAGGCGTCAGGGGTTTTCTATCCGGACAATTGTTCGAACCTGTTTTTAACACCTGTATGGGATTTTTGTCAGCCGTTGCGGGACCGATGATTTTTCTCTCCGTGCTGTGCGGCATCTACGGCATGGGGGATATCGTTACGCTTGGCAGGATCGGCAAGCGGATCATTCTGCGCTTTCTGTCTGTCTCGTTTCTGGCGTCAGCCGTTGTCCTGGCGCTGATTCTGCCGTTTTTTACAGTCACATCAGGCCGGGGCAGTTCGCTTGACATATCGGCGCTTCTTCAGATGGCGCTTGATATTATCCCGGATAATTTTTTGACGCCCTTTACGGAAGGAAACCCGATGCAGATCGTCTTTCTCGGCGCGCTGATTGGTCTGGCCCTTTTGGTTCTGGGAAACAGGGCGGATACGGCGGCGGCCGTTGCCGGGCAGGCGAACGCAGTCATACAGTTGATCATGGAAGGCGTCGGCTTTTTTGTGCCGTTTTTTATATTCTGCAGTATCTTTCAGATGATGGAAAGCGGCGGTATTTTCATGATTGCCCGCTCCTATAAGTGGCTGTTTCTGATGCTTTTGGGGGATATTGTGATTTCCGCATTCTATTTTATTCTGATCTGTGTGAGAAAACGGGTGCGGCCTGCGGTGCTGTTTCGGAAGATGTTTCCGGTTTTTCTGATCGGCTTAACGACCGGGTCGTCCTCAGCGGCCCTTTCGCTGAACATGGAGTGCTGCGAAAAGGAGCTGGGGATTGATAAGGGGATCATAAGCTTTGGAATTCCGCTCGGGCAGATCGTGTTTATGCCGGGAGTCGCGGTGCTGTTCCTGACCGCGGGGCTGTGTATGGCGGAGATGCACGGCGTGCCGGTTTCCGCGCCGCTTCTGGCGGCGGATCTGCTGATATCCGTAGTGCTTTCCATCGCCGCGCCGCCGATCACAGGAGGGGCGCTGACCTGCTATACGATCCTGTTTCTCCAGCTTGGGATCCCGTCCGGGGCGGCGGCGCTGGCGCTGGCTCTCAACGTGATTCTGGAGTTTGCGGCTACGGCGGTGAATTTGTTCTGCCTGCAGGCGGAGCTGATTGAATCGTCGGGATCGCTGGGGATGCTGAATCTGGACAGGCTGCGGGGGCAGTCCTGAAGCGGCTGTGAGAAGGACGCCATGAGCAGACTTAAAAAGTCCAGCTAAGAAATGTCAATAGGTAAAATGAAAAATGTTTAAAAAGTTTTTTTCAAGCAACTGATGTAAAAA